>NZ_AJQY01000330.1:0-7869 GCF_000296875.1 Streptococcus sp. GMD1S
AAAATAGTCAATAATGGGGTACAAAATAGTCAATAATGGGGTACAAAATAGTCAATTATTTATCTGCAAACCCTTGATATTACTGAGTTTCTAAGGTCGACAAAGTATTATAAAGTAATATAAAGTATATTAGAAAGTAAATTAGAAAGTATCTTCTTAAGAAAAAAATCTATATTTTATTTTTAAAAAATAAAAAAATCTTTCACTCAGTTCACTATTTTCTATCTAACCACTTACAAATATATTAGACTAAAATCTAAACTTCAATATCAAATAGGAAGTCAAATACATTTCGCTTCCTATTTTTCTATAGTTTTACATAAGACCCTCTGCATATATGATCGCATCATGAGAAAAACTGAGTTTTTAACGTTTTTTGTACCATCCCACATTTAAGACATCATCAGAAGCCATATTTTGGCCGTTAACAGCATCCTTGAGTATTTACAGTAGTTTTTCCTTTGCTAAACTTATAAAACGCAGTATAGGGCTAAAAATGCATGTTAAAAGAATTTAATCTTTATCATGTGCTCACTGCTAAAGATATACTAAAGAAATTTAGTCAAAAAACTCAGTTTTTCTTGTATTATGGTGTATTATTAAATAATACTGTGTGGTATAATATGTATTATATTAGTTAACGGGGTGAAAGTTTTGACTGAAAAAATGACTGTCCTAAATATCAGGATGAGCGTTGAAGAAAAAGAAGAATTAAAGGAAAGAGCTGCAGAACTTGGAGATTCGATCAGTTCATATGCTAGAAAAGTACTCTTCCAAGAGGATAATACAAGCGACTACGTAGATAATACAAATGTATTACAAGAGAAAGATGAGCGTATATCAGACCTTAAAACTCAAATAGACGACTACAAGAAGCAAATTGAGCAACTGCATACGATTATTTTGGCAACTCAGAAAGATAATCAGTTGCTGATTGAACAGAAAGCGAAGAGATGGTGGAAGTTTTGGGAATAGCTTTGAACATCTCATCTTTTTTAACTTTATATACATAAAAAAGTCCTCGAACAAACAGCTCAAGGACACACTAAATCCCTAGAAGACAACAGTCCTCTAGGGATTTTTACGCTCTTTTTTTGATTAACGAGTATTTTGAGGCTAAATGCCGACTATCCTCGTCGTCCAACTATTCACAAATGAAATATGCTAATACATTTGCCATAACGCTGAAGAAGAGGTCAAATAAGTTGCTCACGACTCTCACTTTCTATCCTGCTCGGTAGGTTGTGATCAATTATCTTAGCTCATTTGCTTTCAATTTCTTTAGGGGGATAGTGGACGTTTTTTCTTTTATATAGATTGGCTAAAATAAATTCATCTGTTTCTTATACGTTTTTCAGAAATTGTATAAATTTCGTTATCACTTCTCTTACCAATAGCAATGACTTCAATAATTTCAATTGCATTGACAGTTTCATGAAAAACAATTCTCAGGCCCAGTTTTTTGTGTTTTAACTTCCTGTAACCTGCTAAATTACCGTGAAGAGCCTCTCCGGCAAGCATTCCTTGATTTTCTAACTTGATAAGTGACTTTTTAACATGAAGACGTTGACTATTATCTAATTTATAAAAATCATCTTGTGCTTCAGGTATCAATTCAACTTTATAACTCAATCCCAACCATCCTCTACATTTTCCAAACCTTCACGCCAATTTGAACCAAGAAATTCATCGACAGTTAAATTTTTTCGTGCTTCAAGTTCAAATGGAATTTTACGATCACGTCTGATTTTATTGAAATATAAATTAATTGCTGTAGTATAGTCAAGTCCAATCTCGTTTAAGACCTCACCGACTTCCTGTTTTAATTCAGAGTCAATACTTAGATTCAATCTTGCTTTTGTAGTTGTAATAGCCATTTAAATCACCTCATCTTTTTGTGTATATTATACACAAAAAGACAGATTTCTTCAAGCTATTTTTTTTCTCGTTGATAATTTTTCTGTATAAATTGTCAAAAAATGATGCTGAGATAGTCATTCTGAGCTGATTTCAGTTTAGAGGGCGGATAATCTATCGCTAAAATTCCTTACAGCCCCAACGGTTTATGCTGTTTTTAGCCACACTCTAAAACTTTCCGAAAAAGACCAATTTTTCGGAAAGTTGTTTTTTTGAAAAGTTCATCTCAAAATTCACCTTATTGTTTAAGAGACTTTAGGGCAAACCCATCTTGAGTAATAAGCAGTATCTCTTCTAGTACCTTTTATGATGGGACATCTTTGATGTTACAGCGAAGTAGTCAATCTTCATGTTGTTTTTCCATGCTTAGTCACCGACAACTTTAAGATCGCTAGCGACTACTTTTACTCCGCACCAGGTACTACGTGCTATGTTCCACATGACGGATATAGGGATTAATCAGTTCAACCGTCATTATACGTATCATGGGTTTAGCCATACTTTCGTGTATGTTCGTACCCCCTATCAGTGGTGGGGATTTGTAGGAAAGACACCATTTATTGACTTTTTGCACGGGTGGCTTTAAGATGTTGCTGGACGCCTTTCTTGATAATCACTCAGAGTCGCCAGAGTGTCTGGCCCGAGATATGGCAAGGATATACCGCTGCCTGCACCAGTCCTTCGACGCTGACAAATTGCGACATATCATGTAAATTGTCGCATAAAAGTAGTTTCAAAAAAAAGAAAACTTTGTTATAATGTATGTGTAATTTTTAGAAAAGAGGTATTAACTATGGAAAATCTAGTAGTTTCAATCTTTAGCACTGAAAGCGAAGCTTATCAGTCCTTTGCGGATTTGAAGGCTTTCCGCCAAACTCAGACGACCAAGGTTGCTCAAATCGCCTTGGTCAAAAATGAAAACGGTCATATCGTTGAAAAAGAACGCTATGACTTTGAAGATTCAACGACGGATGCAGCCCTAAAAGGTGGCTTGCTCGGTTCAGTTATCGGGCTTTTGGGTGGTCCTATCGGCGTCTTGTTTGGTTATGGTATGGGTAGCCTCTATGGTTTGGCTGCTGGTGATACCATTGATACGGCAGAAACTGGCCTGATTGACGTTGTTTCTCAGAAATTGACTAACGGTGAAACAGCCGTTGTTGCCTTGGTGCAAGAAGACAACGAAGCAGTCATCGATGCTTACTTCACCAAGTACGACACCCAAATCGTGCGTTGGGATGTAGCAACCGTCGTAGCCGAAATCGAAGCAGCTCTGCAAGTCCAAGAAGACCTCTACAACCAGGCACGTGCACAAATGAAGGCTGAACGTAAAGCCGAACGCAAGGCTAAACTTGAAGAATTCAAGGCAAATGTCAAAGCAAAATTTGACAAATTGAAAGCGTAAGCACTCAAGCATCTCATAAAAAATAGGCTTTCTACTTCTGGAAGATAGCCTATTTTTTTAAAAAACTTCTTCGCGATCAATCCCTGGGTATGGAGCTTGATCATTTAAAATACGATTTAAACAATCTATGCTCGCTTGTAGATAGAACAATTCATTTTTTATGGCTGCTGCATCAGATATTTCTGCTAATCGACCACACTGCCGTTGCATATGCCAGATTACCTTTTGGATATTTTTTTCTTTTAAATTTTTCATGGTTAAATTATATCTTGAGAAGTTCTTGAATTTTTTAAAAATCCTGAAACGCTTGAATTTTAAGCTCAACAATCAATTTATTTAATAGTAGTAAATATTGTGTATTCTCGAGTTATTGACTATAGAGATTTGGTATGTTAAAATACAATTGAGATATGATATTCTTCTTCATTGAAGCTCCATGTCTCTAGCTAGATTTCGCTGATTCATAACCTCTTTCTTTTATAAGAAAGGAGTTTCTATGGATATAGAAATTAAAAAATTATTCAGCGAGATTATTAACGTAGTAATAAAAATCACTATCACATCTGTATTTTTTAGTGAACTATTAGCTACTACGTTGATTCTTGAAGTTCCCTCATTGATGGAACGTTTATACTCCATCTATGATAAACGGAAAAAACAAGACAAATCTTCATTTTTAACGTGTGAATACACAAAAAAACAAAAATGGAAATGGAGGCGGCTCACTCTTTTTGTTTTATCAAGTGCATTCTTATTCATGTTATTTAAACAGCATGAAGACTCATTTGATTTGTTGTTGAAAATACTTAGTCGTAATTCTGCATTTATTTCGCGTTTTATGTTAGATAGTGTTGAAATGACAATAAAAAAACGATTACGACAGCAGTTAAACAATCGTAATCGTCAATAATAGTATCCACTCAAAAGAGTGTATGAATCATATTTGTAAATTACGCCAATAATTTACAAATCGAAATCTAGTAACGAAACTTCCAAAAAATTTTTTTGGGAGTTTTTATGTAATAATTTATTCTTCAGAAAATTATTTGTGTTAATTAAAACATTAATTGCGTTAATTAAACACTGACATATTGTATCACATTTACACATTTTTGTCAATTTGACATCGTGAATTTATTGATATTTCGCTTGAAATTGTAATTTTTTTTTCGTTTTCCTCAAACAGGAAGTTTTCCTATCATACTTTGATTTGCCCATGATTTTCTGTTAATCTAGTAATAGATAAAATTGCAAGGTGAAATCATGACAAAATTAGAGAAAAAATATGACGAATTAGAGGGATTTTGGTCTCCTGCCGTTCGATTATATGTAGATTATTTTTTTACTACAAATACAAAAGACTTATACAACTACCGTAAGTTAAATAGCTTGAAAAAATTCCTTGATTTCTACGCGAGTAACCATCTTAAAAAGTCTACCAATGAATTAACCATGGATGATTTAGAGCAAACACCTGTAGAAGTTGTTGCAGATTATGTCAACTCTTTAGAGCTAAAACCAGACGGTAAAAAACGATTTATTAGTGTCTTAAACTCATTCTGGAACTACTACACTGTTGTATCATTCTCAGGTGATAGAAAAGCCCCATACTTCTACCGCAATGTTATGAACGAATGGATCAATGAGTATGGCATACTTTCTATTTTTTCATCAAAAAGAGGAGCAGGGAACACAGTACGAGTAGTTCATTATGATTTGCCATCTATGCTATACTTTTTTGATGAAATTGATAAGAATGAGAAACCTATGAGTCCCTATGACTTCTTCCTTGATGAAGAAGAAGGCTCATCTAAATTGCTGAAAAATAAAGACAGGGATTTAGCAATCATCGCTTTACTTGCTGGAACTGGAGTTGATCTTGAACAATTAGCGCAAACTACTTATAGAGATATTGACTTACACAAACAGACGCTAATAGTTACATCTCCTAAAGGTGAACGGATTAAGAAACCTATTTTAAGTGAATTTATCCACTATATCTCACCGTACATTAAAGAAAGAGAGAAATCGGTAACTACTAATACTAGTGATTCTCTATTTCTCGACTTCAAAAGAAGACCACTAACTGCTCCAAAAATATCAGGAGTAATAAGTAGGATAGAGCGCATTTTTGAAAAATCTTTATCCGCAGCCATTTTAAAACAGACTCATTCGTGCATTCTACTTGAGAAAAATAAGGATTTTTTGGATCTAGTCCAAAGAGAAAAGTAATATGGGGTCAATTTTGCGCACCTTTTTCTCATATATTACAAGACTCTCTATCCCCTTTTGTTATTTTTAATTCAATTTTTCAATAAATAAAAAAGAGAGACTTAACTAAGTACTCTCTTTTTTTACTTTTATTATCGGATATAAAGGCTCATGAGAAAATAATTGTGAGGCATATTGTAGTATTGTTTTGTAATCTCTGAAGAGAATACTAACCCAACCATAGCATAATCATCTTTGTATCTCTCGTAGAGTTTTTCAAAATAATCAGGGTTGCTAACGTCACCATAGTTTAATTTTACAAGGGGCATTTTTTCTTTGTCAAAATAATCATCTATGTAGGTCAAGATTAAAGAGAATGGACTATCAGGTTCTTCCACTAATTCAGCCGATACTATATCGTAAGGCATGATACGTTCTGTCATACACTTCTCTAATAATCTTTCGTTTTCTTGACGTTCATCAATCACTATATCGTGCATGATGGCCTCTGTGATTTGAGACAGTGCATTGACCTCTGGTAATGCAAACAAGGTTACGGTATTCTCTTGTGTTTTCTCGTAGTAAGAAAAGCCACTGTCTCCAAAAGGTACGGTATATAAATTGTCAATAAAATTCACAATGCGTACATGCAGACGATTATCTTTTGGCTCTGAAATATTATCAAAGACAAAGAAAATTGTATCTCCTCGATAATATTTCATTTGAAAGTATCCCATTATCTTCCCAAGCAGCTTGAAGTGAGGCTCTGTATTCCTGTCATACTCAATTAAATACCTCTGGCCTCGAACAAAGATCACTGCATCTGGGACAAGTGAAATAAGTTTTCGGTTAAACGGAAAAAAGTAAGTGATGTTCAATTCTCTGGGTGATAAATCTGTGCACTGTTCAACTATTCGTCTACCGATTTTCAGAGCTAATCTTCTTGTATGATAATCATGTAGATGTATTTTTCTGATACCATCTTTACCACCAATCATTTTGTTTGTCTTAAGGCTATAATGCGAACCTTTAAACTCTGTTACCTTTGTCAGCTCAGTAAGACCTGGTATTTCATGAATGATATCTAACAACCAGTCAGCAAAATACTTAGGAACATATAGAAACTTAGTCTTACCTATTCTATAATTGTCTTCAAAGTGACTGAGGGGCATTCTGCTATTTCCTATGAAGGAATACAGTGTTCTGTTGTTTAATTCTTTACCCGTAAGGATATAATACTGATCCAGTATCATTTCTCTTGAAAAATACCTTAAGCGAATTAAATGATACATGAGTAAGATTGTGTCTCTTGTAAAATATATCTTCTTTGCACCATTTGGACTTGGCAAGTAATAAGCCACTACATCTTTTGGGATCTGCTCTATTTTTTCTTTGCTTTTTCTTTGTTTTCTTTTAGCGTTCATAAATCATTTTCTCTTCTCTATTTTTATCAAGTATCCTTCTTTCACTTTTTCATATACTTGTATTTCAGACCAATCTTCTTTACGAAATAAATCAGCAATTCTTCTTTGCTCTTGGATAAGATTCCCATTTTTGTCCTTTATTTCATCTTGATAGACTGATTCTGATACATAAAGTGTTAATTCTTGACTACTATGATTTTTGTCAATCTGCAAAAAAATAATATAATCATTAAAGGCCATATGTTTTCGACCTTCAGGTCCTATGAACTGTTTATATGAGACCATTCTGAATTTAATACTATCTATAAAATGTTCAAACTGATTATTAGTATTATTCTCGTAAAGTTCAGTTGCATATTCTGATATAGCTGCAATATCTGAATATGAGATAGTTATGCTCTCTTGTGAGTATCTATCATGTATTATCTCTAATATTCCAAAAACAATCTCTACTTCATGCTTAGATAGCGGTCCTAGATCAAAATGGTCTGGCAAATCGCTATTATGATGTATAACTGCTATATACTCTTTTTGATCTTTTTTTAATTTTGGCATTGATTATACGCTCCTTGTTTGTTTCTTATATATATTTTATCACGCCTCATTTCACATTCAAAGCTATCATAGCCCAAAACGGACTATGATAGCCGAAAACGGTTTCTTCTCAAAAATCAACTCATTTTTAGCAGCTACAGCACGTTCAATTTATAGTTCAAATTTTAGTCATATTCTAAAACATAGTGAAAGTAGAGGTAATACCCCTATAAAGTCACGTTGTTTTAAATTCGACTCTACACTTACAGGGACGTGGGTTTTCGGTTCTTCTTTTGAACCACTATGTTTCTCGACCTAAAAAACCATTAACCACCTCATTCCTATTTCGTTGTAAACCAAGCAGCATCAAGGGATTACAGT
>NZ_AJQY01000331.1:0-7015 GCF_000296875.1 Streptococcus sp. GMD1S
ACAGCTTTCTCATAGAGAAAACCAGAAAGCCCGAGAAAAACTCCCATAAGGAGGTATATCCAATACTGGTCTAGGGTCATGAGAGGAATGTCGTCTGGCATATCCAGTACGGGTGTTAAGCCAAATATGAGCAGAGAAACAAAGTTTGCTACGAGACTAGCTGCTAGAGTTGATACCCAGAAAAATCGTGAAAAATGGTGATAGACTTCCTCTACAACAAAGAGGAGACCTGCAATTGGTGCATTAAAGGCAGCTGCTAAACCTGCAGCTGCTCCACTGGCAATCAGGGAACGTTCCTCTACTGGGCTAGATTTGAGCCACTTGGCAATACCTTTACCACCAACTGCTCCAAGTTGAATACTTGGCCCTTCCCGACCTAGCATAAGGCCACTGGCAATAGCAAGAATACCTAATACATATTTCTTCCAGAGGACACTCCACCAGTTGAGACTCATCAGTCCCTTTAGTTCAGCTTCAACTTGAGGAATTCCTGAACCCTTGATATCTTTTTCTGACCGAGTTAGTTTCGCGCTAAGCCAGCAAACTATTACATAAAATAGGCCAATGATAAAAAGATTGCGCACTAAGTGCGCTTGATCTTGATAGAGTCCTTGTATCAGATGGAAGCCCTTTTCGATTAAGAAACGAAAAGATCCGACGATTAGCCCGACGACGAGACCAACAATGATTCCCCGTCCAACTTGGGATAATATGGTGCTTGAGGCAAAGGCAAATTCTTTCTTGGAACTGAGTGTTTCTGACTGTTCCTCCATAATCATTTCCTCTTACTTGTCTTTCTTAGTTGAAACCAGTGTTTTGACTGGTTCAAAACTGGTTCGGTGAATTGGGGTGACACCTAGTTTTTCTAGTCCTTTTAGGTGTTTAGCTGTTCCATAACCTGCATTAGCTGTAAAATCATATCCAGGATATTGCTGATCATATTCCTTCATCAATTCATCCCGTGTCACCTTGGCTACTATAGATGCAGCTGCGATTGAGAGAGAGTTGGCATCTCCTTTGATGATTGCTGTTTGGGGAATCGACAACTCCAGTTTCATGGCGTCTATCAAGAGGTGCTCAGGTTTCGGACTGACCTGGGAAATTGCTTCCTTCATGGCCAGCTTGGTTGCTTCATAGATATTGACTTGGTCGATGACCTGATTATCCATGATACCAATACCGATTGCCAAGGCTTGATCTTGAACAGCATGATAAATTTCCAAATGTTTCTTTTTGGGGATCTTCTTGCTATCGTTGAGGCCTCTAATCTTACAATTTTTCGGCAAGATAACGGCTGCAGCGACTACAGGTCCAGCAAGAGGACCACGGCCAACCTCGTCAACACCTGCAATTAGAGTCAATCCTTGCTTATAAAGTTCTTTTTCATAAGAAAGCATAGTTTCCAGGCGAAGGTCTTCATCCAGTTCAGCCTGAATGGCTTTTTTACGCTTGCTGATTTCCTTTTGAACTCCAGTTCGGCTATCTTTTTCCAGTTCAAGAAAAAGGGGATTGTATAAGTCTTTGACCGTGGCAAGAAGTTCTTTGATTTCTTTAATCGTCGTCATCGATATCGTCCAATGTATCTAAGGTGTAGTTACCGAGTTTTCCATCACGAACTTCCTTCACGAAGAGGCTGTAAAAACGGTCGTAGTCGTCTCGGAAACCGAGGGCACGTGTCATATCCATGATAATAACAGGAGCATCTTCTTCAATTTTCATTTGTTTGAAGCGTTCAGCTAGCTTATCTGGATAATGTTTTTTGAAATAATTGAGACCAAAAATGGTGACTTCATCCATAGGAAGCAACTGGTCTTTAATTGCTCCAGTTAAGGCTAATTTCAGTGCGACAGCATCATCTTCAAACTTAGGCCAAAGAATCCCTGGTGTGTCTAGGATTTCAAGGTCTTTATTGGTTTTGAGCCATTGTTGCCCCTTGGTAACACCTGGTTTATTGCCGACCACCGCAATCTTTTTCCCAGCCAAACGGTTCATCAGAGTTGATTTGCCAGCATTTGGAATTCCGATAATCATGGTACGCAAGGTTTCAATCTGAATGCCACGTTCTTTCTGGCGTGCAATCTTATCAGCCATAAGCTTTTTGGCTGCATCTGTCACAACTTTTACGGTAACTTGCTCTTTGGAGTTGATTGCCAGAGTTTGAATCCCTTGTGATTCAAAGTACTGACGCCATTCTTTTGTCATTGCTGGATCAGCTAGGTCTGCCTTGTTTAAAATCAAGAGTTTGGGTTTATCTCCCACAATCTTGTTTAACATAGGATTTTGACTAGATAAAGGTAGGCGAGCATCCACCAAAATCGTCACAAAATCAATAAATTTTAAATTCTCCTGAACTTGTCGCCGAGCCTTTGACATGTGACCCGGAAACCATTGAATAGTAGCCATAATAATTCCCCTTCCGACTAAAAAAAACGTGATAAAAACGTTTTCTTTCTTACCATCTATTCTATCATAAATGATCCCTCTTTGCATAGGCTTTTGTCTACAAAAATGAGTATATATAGTAAAAATGTTTGCATAAATAATGTATTGTTATATCAAAGTACGAGAAAATACCTATCAAGTCATATTGACTATAGGTATTTTTCTTATAAGAGTATTCTTGAGAGAAAAGGGCTGATACAATTTGTGACAATCGTTTCACTCCAGAGAATTTGCGCTGGGGATAAATAATCAGCTCTTAAACATTCTTTTAAAAATTCAGCAGCTTGATCCGGAGCAATTTCAAACTCAAAGGCTTTCATCTTGTAGAAAAAATCGATGAGATGCTCAGATAAGTATTCATCTGAAAAGGGTACTTCTCCACTTTTTCGAAATTCTAATAAGAGCCGAGAAAATCTAGCTTTTTCATCAGGCAAATCCCGAAAATAGGAATTAAGAAGCCAGGTCTGCTTCTGCTTTCTTTCAATTGGATCCTGACTCGCAATTCGTTGGTCTTTTTCCAGCTCTTTTTGGTATTGTTTAGCCTTGATAGCCCGTTCTGTTCGATTTTTACCAAAAAGTATTTTTTCCCACTTGCGTTCTTCTTGGGTTAGGGTTTCTGTAAAGCCAAAGTAGTCTTGATAGGCACGCTCTGCTGGTCCCATGGCTAGGACCAGATTGTCTGCATATTGCTTGGCGATTTTATCCCTCTTCTTGCGCTCTTTCTCTGCCTAGATACGGAGTTCTTGTTCGTAGTCAATTTTCTCCTTGCCTAGCTTGACAAGGTAGAGTTGATCATCCGGTTTTCCAAGTAAAAAGGGCTTAATGCATTTTTCAAGGACTTCTTCCATGCGAGCCTTCTTCTTTGGCTCAGCCTTGGTCCAATTTCCTCCTTGAAAGACTTCTAGGAAGAGTTGGTAGTCTCTCTCAGGTGCGAACTGATTGCCACGATTAGGCTTGAAAACGCCTTTTTCCCAGAGCCATTTTAGAAGTCGCTCGTCAAAGTCACTTTTATTGACCTTGATTTTTTCCTTTTTCTGGGCTTTTCTGGTAAGATTTTCAACCTTTCTGAGTAATTTTTCTTCCTCTTCTAGTTGCTGGTCAAGGGACAATCGATGAAAATGACGAACACAATCGCTGCCGATTGGAAAGAGGCGTCGGCCTGTGACACCGTTAAAGAGTTCGTAGGCGTATTTGATAGCATTCCCACAAACACAATTGCTACGGCCGATACCATTAAAAATCAAGGAAACTTCATTCCATTCCTTGGTAGCCTGTTCCCAAGTATCGGCTTTTGAAGCCTGTAAAACCGCATCGTGCAGGGATTTTCTAACTGGAAGTGTCATGAGGTCTCCTTTCTAGATTATACTTTTACAACTTGAACCTCGTCTTTACCGAGTAAAATCAAGTATTTTTCAATATTTTCAATCAAATAGGCTCGTGATAAAGCCTCTCCATAAAGGGCTAATTGACCACGATAGCGGTCTATGAGTTGACTTGGCTCGTCATAGCGGTCTGTCTTGTAGTCGAAAAGAACGATACGATCCTCATAAAGCAGATAGCCGTCCAAGATTCCACGGACAACGAAGTCTTCCTGACTCTTTTGATCTCGTTTGAGCATGGAGAAAGGTTGCTCGCGATAAAGATGGTCTGTATTAGCAAGAATTTCTTGACCAAGTGCTGTGTCAAAGAATGAAAGAATTTTAGCAAGATTGATCTTGTCTCTGACAGCTGGGCTGGTTTGAACTTGTTTGAGAGTTTCTGTCAGGCTAGCAAGGGTTGGTCGCTGACTTAGGTCAATTCTCTGCATGAGTTCGTGGGTAGCACTACCAATCTCAGCTCCTGTTACCTTTTCTTTGGTTGAAAAATCTGGTAACTCAAAGCTAATTTTCTTGTCTACTGACTGGCCTTGACCTGCAATCTCGACACCTTCCATATCCATAACTGGTTCATAGAATTTCTTGATTTGACTTGGGGTTTGAACACTAGGAAGCTCAATGGCTGCGCGGTGAAGAGTATTATAAACTTCCACCTCTTTCAGCATTTCCAGAGCTTCTTTGATGGTTTCAGACTGGCGGTTGTCTGCTTGAGAGCTATCTTGTAGAGGGCTCTTGTTTTCCAACTGACCAATAGCTTCTCTAGTCAACTGGTCTTCGCCAACAAAACGATAGCTAAAGTTGAGATTGTCCTTGGCAAACACTTTGCTGATAGCCCAGATCCAATCTTGGAAATTTCTTGCTTGCAGTCTGGTATTGCTATCTAATTTTCCGTTATTTGCTGCCGGGTATTCCTTGGCTTCTAGCTTTTCACGAGAACCCTTACCGACAAAATAGAGCTTTTTCTCAGCCCTCGTCATGGCAACATACAGCAGACGCATCTGCTCTGAATAGCTAGCCAATTGCAGTTCTTTCTCATTCTGCGTATAAGTTAGGCTAGGAATGGAGAGTTTGATGGTTTTAGGATAGTGTGCTTCCACTGCTCCTGTTTCCACCTTGGCAATGTATTTGACACCAAGCCCATTTTGACGACTGAGAATGACGTCTGACATGCTGTCTTGCTTGTTGAAGTCCTGATCCATGTTGAGGATAAAGACATAAGGAAACTCCAGACCTTTGCTCTTGTGAATGGTCATAAGTTCCACGGCATCTTTAGGCGGTGCGACAGCTACGCTTGCGAGGTCATGCTGAGCCTCTAAAACTTGATCAATCATACGAATAAAACGAGACAAGCCTTTGAAATTGCTCTTTTCAAACTGGTCAGCACGTAGCGCTAGGGCATAGAGATTAGCCTGCCTAGCAAGTCCGTTTGGCAAGGCTCCAACATAGTCATAATAAAAACGGTCATTATAAATCTTCCAAATTAAGTCATAGAGAGAGTGGGTTTTGGCATGTAAGCGCCAAGAATCCAAGATATCCATGAATTGATTTAATTTTTCAGCTAGGTCCTTGTGAATTAACTCTTTCTGATCAGTTACCTGTCTTTGAGCATTAACTAGTTTCTCATAAAGATTCTCTTGTACTTTATCTTCTGCTTTCTGAAGAGATAAACGTGCCAACTCATCCTCATCGAAACTAAACATAGGAGACTTCATAAGGGCAACCAAGGCGTAGTCTTGCAGGGGATTGTGGATGACACGAAGGGTGTCCAACATGACTTGTACTTCTAAGGATTGGAGGTAGTTGTTTTGCTCACCGTCTGTTTTGACAGGTATCCCGTACTCAGACAGGGCAAGTAGAATCTGGTCATTACGACTGCGACTGGAAGTCAGAAGGGCAATTTCTTTGAAGGCCACACCTTTTTCTTGATGTAGCTTTAAGATTTCCTTGATGACAAGGCGCATTTCCCCAGTGAGTTTCGTGTCTTCATCACTTTCTTCTTTCTCTTGCCCACTATCGCCCTTATCGTAGAAGAGAAATTCTGCCTTGTTGTCTGGATTAGGAGTCAGTTTGGTATTGGCAAAAACAAGCTGGTGCATGCTATCATAGTTGATTTCACCGACCTCTTGGTCCATAAGGCGTGCAAAAACATCATTGGTTGCTGACAGCACTTCTGAACTACTACGGAAATTTTCCTTGAGCAAAATCAGCTTTCCTTCTTGAGGATTTTGCGCATAGCGTTGAAATTTTTCATTGAAAATCTGGGGATCTGCCTGACGGAAACGGTAGATGGACTGCTTGATATCTCCCACCATAAAGCGATTGTGACCATTCGACAGCAATTCCAGCATCCGTTCTTGAATGTGGTTGGTATCCTGATACTCATCGACCATGACTTCATGAAATCTCTCTTGATAAGTCTCGCGAACTTGTGGGAAATTCTCTAAAATCTCAATGGTGTAATGACTGATATCAGCGAATTCAAAGGCATTTTCTTGGCGTTTACGTTCGCGATAAGCCTCCACAAAATCACTCATAAAGGTTTGGAAGGTTTTAGCTAGCTCCCAAGTATCTTCATGATAACGTTCTTGATAGTCGAGAATGGTTATCTGATCTGCTAGTTGTCCAAGTTTTGCAAACTGGGCCTTTCTCTCTTCGTTGTGGGCATCAGCCAGTGGCTTTAAATCGGCCTTACGACTGGAGTTAGCCAGAGCTCGACCATTTTTTTCCTTAGAGATGGCAACAACACGCGCAAGCACTGCTTGATAAGCCTGACTATCGGACTCTTGATTTAAGGAGCCAATTTCATCCAGAACCTGTTGAACAGCTTCTAAATAGGTAGCTTTTGGAAACTCATTGGCATCGTTATCCAGATGATAACGGAGGAAACTTTCCAAATCCCAGAGCGCCTGCTTAATTTGCTCAGTTAGTTTCTCTTTTTCATTTGCAAAGTCAGCTTTTTCAAACCCTTTGAGAAAAGACTCGTTCAGCCATTTTTGGGGGCTACTGGTGGATTGAAGGAAATCATAGATTTTGTAGACTTGCTGGCGCAGACCTCGTTCATCCTTGCCACGTCCAGCAAAGTTCTTCACCAAACGGCTAAATTTCTCTTTATTCTCACCTTGGTAATGCTCTTCAAAAACCTGATGAAAAACTTCGTTCTTTAAGAGTAACTGTTCACTTTCATTTTGTAGAATACG
>NZ_AJQY01000332.1:0-6200 GCF_000296875.1 Streptococcus sp. GMD1S
ATGCCGGATATGTCAGGTCTCGGAGGAGCAGGCATGCCAGATATGAGCCAGATGTTTGGTGGCGGACTCAAAGGTAAAATCGGTGAATTTGCCATGAAACAGTCTATGAAACGTATGGCCAACAAAATGAAAAAAGCGAAGAAAAAACGTAAATAAAAAAGGAAAGCAGAAGTGCTTTCCTTATTATTATGTGACTATTAGTCCGTCTCGCTCCGTAAGGTGCGAGACAAATAAACCACCCGTTAGACATTATAGAGTATATTATTGTTGTTCAGGTAGAATAAAACAGAAGCAGAAACTATAAATACTTATTTTCATTTTATCGAAGTCTATTATCTTAGTTACACAATATATAAGTAATTTTACATTTACTAAATTAAAATATTATTTTAGTGTCAAATAGTCACTGTTGATGGTATAATTTAAGAGAAGTTTATATAAGGGAGTTTTTATTATGGTTATTAATAGTATTAATTTAGTTATACCCAACGATATTCAAAGGGGCTTAGTATCAGGTATATACAAACAATTTGGTTCTGTTATCAGAAATAATAAGGGACAGATTATTAAGCATCTCAAAGCTGTAGATTTTTCTAAAGATACTGCAAATAAATTAATCGGCAATAAGGCTATAAAAGTTGGACTAATAGGTGCAGGAGTTTTAGCTGTGGGAGGAGTTGGTTATTACAGTTATCGCAGTATGCAGATGAATAGTGTATCAAAATCTTTAATAAAGAGGTTAACTCAGTATTTAATTACCGCTCAAAAAGGAGAATTGACTGAAAAAGATATTGATAAGTTTTTAAATTTCTTAAATAAAAATGAATCTCTGCTAAAGAAATTAGAATTAGATACCTCTCTTGATGAATTATTTGAATTGGTTAAGACTTATACAGAGCAGTTTGCTGAAGCAAACAACTTTGTATATCATAATGAAACTAAAAGAAAAACTAATCATAACGACAAAATTATTAATCTAAAAGAGTATCTTAAAGTACAAAAGAACATATACAGTTCAGAAGTAATTTAGTTATTTTAATTTTATAATTTGAGATGCTAAAAAAGTTTCTATTCTAATTTCTGAAAATAATTTTTAAACAAGTATTTTCATTCAAATCATATTTTTTCAATTATAAATGATTTATCAGAATACGAAGTGGTGGAAATATTAGTAGAGTTCTGGTTAAGAAATATTCTGATGGAGTAATTAAACTGGCTGATAAATTCGACTATTTAAAAGATGAGTTAGAAGAGCTTACAAATTGGGTTTCTATTAAAGTTGATGGATCGTTTTGGACAAGCATTCACCGACGCAGCAACGCAGTTAAGTAAAGTAAAACAATATTACGAATTTTCTTGGGACGATGAAGCATTTGGGATGACACTGCCTTCAATGCATGGCAGGAAAATAGACAAATGAATATTGTCAAAGAATTTGCGACAGAGTGGGGACTAGATAGTCTACTACTTGCTAAATCACTGAAATCTTATGACTTGAAAAAGCCAGAAGAAATTCCATTCAGGGAAGATCTCGTAAAAACACTTGATGCAACTAAGGCAACAAATCAATTTGCAGGAAGCAAACTTAAACTCAACATGGAATTGAATAAAGTTCTTCCTCAATGGATGCAGGAAATGAAATTAAGATTTAAGTAAAAATTAAAATATCAAGATGATATTAGATTTCTTTTTAAAATCACTTTTTCATTTAGTTTTGTTAAGTGTAGAAGAGATTGTTAGATAATTATTAAATTATTTGGAGTTATAACTTATAAATAATAGAACGGAGTGAATCGTGAGAATAAGTAAAGTTGAGTATGTTTTTGCAGATAAAAACTTTAAATTTGAATTTAACAGTAATTCAGAAGAAGATAACAATACATATAGTTTGATACTAGGAAATAATGGGTCTGGGAAAAGTACTTTTTTTGAAGTATTATTAGGTAAATTTTCTGAGGAATATGACTCCAAGGAGCCATCATCAGTTGAACTTGAAGAAGGTTCTTTAAAAAAGATAATTTTATCTACTTATTCGCCATTTGATAGAATTAGCAATAAGACTTTGAGGGAAAGTAGCAGGGTATTTTTTAAAATCAAATCTAAGAAAAATGAAAAGAAAGTAGAAGAAGGAACGGATCAGAAGAATACGGAAGTTATTTATCCTATCCATACTCATGATAAAATAATTTCATTAGCGTGTAGCTCGTATTATAAATGCATTATAAAAAATGATAGACACTTTGCTAATGTAGAAAAAGCGGTGTCAAATTTACTTGAGTTAGATAGTTCTAATAAATTATTCCTTATAGAATCAATAAATCAAGCAAAGATTCGAAAACTTTTTTCAGATGCAATTTCATCATATAATAACGATGTTTATAAAAAAGTTCATGAAAGAATTTCTTATATCGAACAGAGTGAACAGATATTAATAAAATCCTTTGTGGAATTAATGTATAAGAGGAATGAATTATTTGATGAAATATATGGATTATTTAATGCACAAAAAAAGTCAGAAGAATACGAAGAAATAGTGGTTAATTATTTAAATACGGAATTTATACCACGGTTTTCAGATAAAAAAATAAAAACTGAAGATTATTATAAAAAAACGGATGAAGAATTTCTTAAATTTATTACAAGAGGACAATATTTTAATTATGAATTCTACTCATATCCAGATATCTTACTACGTGTTAAAAAGTTGGCAGATATAAGAGAAAAAATGTTTAAGACATTGGACAAATTAAATGAATTAGAGGATAAAGGGAAGTCGTATTTTACATACCATGGTTTAAATAATTATTTTTTTAAATTTGAACAACCAGAATCGTTTAGTATTTTTTTAGTTTTAGTTTATTTAAAAGAACTATATAAAAATATAAAATTTAATCACGGTAAAGATGTTAAATATGATGATTATTATAAAAAGTTACTTTCGGTAACTGACATAGAAGAATTTTATCAATCTAATTTTAAGGAAGATTACAAAATTCTAATGAATTTAGATTTTGATATTCTTGAAAAAACTAATAATTTTTTAATTGATGATTTAGTAATTTTAAAAAGTAATAGATATACTTCAATATCTCAACTAAGTTCAGGTGAGTTCTCAATATTTCTTCGTATTATGGAGATAAGTTTGTATATTGAGAATGATTCACTTATTTTAATTGATGAACCAGAAATTCATTTAAATCCTAAATGGATAAATCAATATTATTACATACTTAGAAAATGTTTCTCAAATTTAAATTGCCACTTTATAATCGCAAGTCAGTCTCCACTTATTGTAGGTATGTTTTCCAAGGATCAAATTTTTTATTTAGATGCAAATAATGAGGGAAATAGTGTTAGAAGTGTAAAGGAAGAAACATTTGCTGCTAGTATTGATAGTATTTTAAAATATATTTTTGATGTTGACTATTCAGATAATCAATTTATCCAACAAGAAGTAAGGAATATAGAAAGACTTTCAAAAATTAATTTATTGGAAGCAATAGATAAAATTGACAAGATAGCTTATGGGACAATTCAGAATAAACTCTTAGATCGCATATTAACAGAAGAAAATATTTCATATTACGAAGAGGTAATAGAAGAAGGAGGTGAATATGAGTAGAAAATATAAATTAACAGTATTGACAGCAGACATTAGTAGACTGCTTGAAGAGAGTAATAATGGCGTAGATAAATCTGTAATTCTAAATACTAATTTTGATAATTTGAAATTTGTATATTATAGACTCCCTAAGTTAAGAAAAATAATTGATTATTTATTAGATAGCAATATAAAAGAAGAGATTATTAAACAAGATAAATTCTTTAAATCTAATTATTTTAATTATCTTAAATTAAATATGGAATGTGATGTACCAGATAGTGTTCAGGAAATAATTACTTTTTATAATCAATATAACGAAGATTCTTATTTTAGTTATAAAGAAATGTATAACTATGTATTTAATGAAAGTAGTAAAAAATTACAAAATACATATGACTTAAAATTTGGAAATATTAAAGAATATTTTTCTCGAGGAACGTATTGTACTTATTGTTCTGTTTGTCAACAAAGAATAAATATTGGCAGTAGAGATTTAGATCATTTTTTAAACAAACAATACTTTCCTATTCTGTGTCTTATGCAGGAAAATTTAATTCCAATGTGCACGATTTGTAATAGAATTTATAAACAAACTGAATTACCTCAATTGCCGGTAGTCCATCCTTTCCAGGTTAAATTTCCTATTGAAAATATTCCTATTAGGTTAAAGACACTAACTGAGTTAGAAATTATTGATGCTGATCTACCTCCTGAATATATAAATTATATTAAGTTGATGGATTTGAAAAATAGACTAACTCATTTAGATATTAAAAAAAACTTAGAAGATATAATTTGGGCTGTTCAAGAAGAAAGTAGGAAACAAGTAACAAAAGGCATGAATTTTAAATCAGTATTGAAAATAGTCAATGATGTAATAACTGATTATATTAATAGCGAGTTACTAGTAATAGCGTCATATTTTTATATTAACACTAAAATATTAGAATCCATGAACAACTCGATATTCTCAAAAAGAATTGCCTGTAAAATTCACAGAGAAGTAAATAACTGAGCTTATTTTAGATAATTAATTCAAAATATATTAGATGTAATAAACACAAAAAAATCCGTAATAGTAGAGTTGTGAAACATAACCAGAATTAGATTTGTTTGTATTAGCAATTTTATAACATTATTACCTCAAAAAATTTCTGTAATAAGAGGAATATGCAGAAATGTCTATTGTAATGGCAAGTGTTAAACTTTCTGGAAAATAGTTATTTTTCGGAAAGTCAAAATGTTGTTATTTATGATATACTTATACTGAGTTTATATCTTTTGGATGTTCCAGGAACATGAACATTCTAATGTTTTATTTTCTAAGGAGGATGGATTTCAGTGGACTTTCCCAAATATTCATATCAACTCTAGCTGATAAGAGAAATCGAATCTCAAGGAGGTCCTTGAACTACAAAACTCTGTATCAATTTTAAATGATCCAGGTGAAATTTCTAGCTTTATTTGACAAACTATGAAAAATAAAGGAATAGTAATGAAACTAATTTATAGAACAAAAATTCATAGACCCAATAAATACGAACGCTTTCACAATGAATATTATCAAAAGGGAGATATTATTGAAAAATATACCATTTCTAGCACACGAGTACCAGGTCGTCTAGAAAAAGGTGAAACCAGAAGAAATGATTGTAAATATTTGAGTGCGTCTTGGCATATCCAAAATCCTAATATGCCACAATGGCTAAAACAATATATAGTTAATACATCAGAAACTCATATTGAAGACCTGATAAATGAATTACAGACAAATGGATATCGTGTGCATACATGTGATGATAAGCCTTTACTTATCTTTAAAGACAAGATTGTTAAAGTTTTTATCGATCAGGTATGGATAGATATTATACCTTTGATAAAATTATATTATAATAGGAAAAAAGTATCAGACAAATTACTCGAGCAGTTTGAAAAAGATTGGCTTGATCTTAATGTCTCTTATCAACAATTGTTAGATAAGCAAGAGGAAGCGAACTTACTCAAAAAAAACGAGAAATACGATAAATTTTATCAAAAATACTATGAATCCTACAACTCAGAAAAAGCAGCTGGTGAATTAAATAGATTTTTGTTAGGTATTATTTCTAATACAAAGGGTACTGAGAAGGAATATTTTTCACAATTACTGGAGAAGGTTCAAAAACAAGACTTAACGCCTGAACTTTATGCTGATATCTTAGCAACTATATTTTCTCAAGAAAAATCTAAGATTCACTAAAATGGTGTATTTCTATTTTAAGTATATATACTATCGTCACTCCTAAATAAATTTTGCTTCTACATCCTTAAAACAAAAAAAGCCCCACCATATTTTATTTCTGGTGGGATTTTTGGTGGGGAACCAATCAATTTTGATTTATTTTTAACCTTTTATAACAACTGAAAATGCTGTTAAATCAACCATTTCACTTCAAATCATGTTTATAAATCATTCCCACTCCACGGTTGCAGGTGGTTTACTTGTAATATCGTAGACGATACGGTTAACGTGGTCTACTTCGTTAACGATACGTACAGAAATTTTTTGAAGGACTTCCCAAGGAATCTTGGCAAAGTCAGCTGTCATACCATCGAT
>NZ_AJQY01000333.1:0-6068 GCF_000296875.1 Streptococcus sp. GMD1S
GCCGCTCACGAGATGCTTTTGGACAATAAATTTGGTGACTCAGGTGCGCGTGTGGTTATCGAGGAGTTTCTTGCAGGAGAGGAATTTTCACTTTTTGCCTTTGTCAATGGGGACAAGTTCTACATCATGCCAACGGCTCAGGACCACAAACGTGCTTACGATGGCGACAAGGGCCCTAACACTGGCGGGATGGGTGCCTATGCGCCAGTTCCTCACTTGCCACAGAGCGTGGTTGACACAGCGGTTGAGACCATTGTCAAGCCAGTTCTTGAAGGCATGATCAAAGAAGGACGTCCCTACCTTGGTGTCCTTTACGCGGGTCTTATCTTGACAGTTGATGGACCGAAAGTCATCGAGTTCAATTCACGCTTTGGAGATCCTGAAACACAAATCATCTTGCCTCGTTTGACATCTGACTTTGCGCAAAATATCACTGATATTTTGGATGGGAAAGAACCAGAAATCACTTGGACGGACAAGGGTGTGACACTTGGCGTAGTTGTCGCATCCAATGGGTACCCGCTAGACTATGAAAAAGGTATTGAGTTGCCAGCCAAGACAGAAGGTGACATCATCACCTACTATGCCGGAGCTAAGTTTTCGGAAAATAGCAGAGCACTGCTATCAAACGGCGGACGAGTCTATATGCTCGTCACCACAGCCAACACTGTCAAAGAAGCTCAAGAAACCATCTACCAAGAACTCGCCCAACAAAAAACAGAAGGCCTCTTTTACCGAACAGATATCGGAAGCAAGGCCATTAAGTAAAGATATAAGAATAACGCGACGAAGTCGCCAAATACGATAATGATCGCCGTGGTGAAAAGACCAGAACAGAACTTGTTCTGGTCGGGGGAAACTTTGAGACCTTAGGCTCAAAGTTTAGGAATGAAACCGAAGGTTTGCTTCCGCCCCCACCACCTAAGACCATTATCAAAAAGAAAAATAAAAATTTACAAAATACGTTAATGGTCGTATGGTTTGCGAGCGTTAGCGAGCTAATATAGGATAATCGTCGCAGTAGTGGAACTCCTAGTAGCATAGCTACTAGGAGCGGAAAACTGGAGACTTAGGCTCCAGTTTTAGTAATGGAACGCCCTAGGCGGTCGCTTACGTCCGCACTACATTAGACGATTATTAAAAGAGGAGAAGAAATGAAACCAATTATTTCCATCATCATGGGCTCAAAATCCGACTGGGCAACCATGCAAAAAACAGCAGAAGTCCTTGACCGCTTCGGTGTAGCCTACGAAAAGAAAGTTGTTTCCGCACACCGTACACCAGACCTCATGTTCAAACATGCGGAAGAAGCACGTAGCCGTGGCATCAAGGTCATCATCGCTGGTGCGGGTGGCGCAGCCCATTTGCCAGGTATGGTAGCTGCCAAAACAACCCTTCCTGTCATTGGTGTACCAGTCAAATCACGTGCTCTTAGTGGCGTGGACTCGCTCTACTCTATCGTTCAGATGCCGGGTGGCGTACCAGTCGCAACTATGGCTATCGGTGAAGCAGGGGCGACAAACGCGGCCCTCTTTGCCCTTCGTCTTCTTTCAGTAGAGGATCAGGCTATCGCGACAGCTTTGGCAGATTTCGCAGAAGAGCAAGGAAAAATAGCAGAGGAGTCAACAAATGAGCTCATCTAAAACAATCGGAATTATCGGTGGCGGTCAGCTGGGGCAGATGATGGCCATTTCTGCTATCTACATGGGGCACAAGGTTATCGCACTGGATCCTGCGGCTGATGGTCCCGCCTCTCGTGTGGCGGAGATCATCGTGGCTTCTTATAATGATGTGGACGCCCTGCGTCAGTTGGCGGACCGCTGTGATGTTCTCACTTATGAATTTGAAAATGTCGATGCCGACGGTTTGGATGCTGTCATCAAGGAGGGACAACTCCCTCAAGGAACTGACTTGCTCCGTGTTTCTCAAAATCGTATTTTTGAAAAGGACTTTCTCTCAAACAAGGCACAAGTCACCGTGGCACCCTACAAGGTCGTGACTTCTAGCCAAGACTTGGCAGATATTGACCTGTCGAAAAACTATGTCCTCAAGACGGCGACCGGTGGCTACGATGGCCATGGTCAAAAGGTTATTCGTTCAGAAACAGATTTGGCAGAAGCCTATGCGCTAGCTGACTCAGCAGACTGTGTTTTGGAAGAATTTGTCAACTTCGACCTTGAAATTTCTGTCATCGTGTCAGGAAATGGCAAGGACGTGACAGTCTTCCCTATTCAGGAAAATATCCACCGCAACAATATCCTGTCTAAGACCATCGTGCCAGCCCGCATTTCAGAAAGTCTAGCTGAAAAAGCCAAAGCTATGGCTGTGCGAATCGCAGAACAACTGAACTTGTCTGGGACTCTTTGTGTGGAAATGTTTGCGACAGCTGATGATATTATCGTTAATGAGATTGCCCCACGCCCCCACAACTCAGGACACTATTCGATCGAAGCCTGTGATTTCTCCCAGTTTGATACCCATATCTTAGGTGTTCTCGGAGCACCGCTTCCAGCCATCAAACTGCATGCACCTGCCGTCATGCTCAACGTACTCGGCCAGCATGTCGAGGCCGCTGAAAAATATGTCACAGAAAATCCAAGCGCCCACCTCCACATGTATGGTAAAATAGAAGCGAAGCACAACCGCAAGATGGGACATGTGACTTTGTTTAGTGATGTGCCGGATAGTGTGAATGAATTCGGTGAATATGAAATGAGTAAGAAAAATATAATGTGATTAATTTTGAATAAGGATTTATGATCTATTATGGAAGTAATAAAGTATAATAATAAACCATTAACTCTTAAAACAGCTATAAATAAGCCTAGTTTAACAGGTAGAACAGTTATCGTATCTGATAGGTGGGAGTATGTGAGATTTTTTCTAAGAAATATAAAAAGAGGGAAAAAAAGTAACGCAGAGAAAGCTCTGTTTTATTGGAATCAGGCAGAAGAATTTTATAAGTCTAGTAAAAATTTATCGTTAACTTCTGCTCCGCTTCCTCTTTATTATTGTTTTTTAAATGCAACTAAAGCGCTTTTAGAATTTTGGGGCATCAATAATTCATACTATACGCCTTATCATGGTGTATCAGGTAAAAATAAAAATACAAACAAAAACAAGCCAAGGTTAGATGAGCAAGAGGTCGTAATTAAAGCTAGAGGGGTTTGTCCAGGACTACTTCATTTTTTTGATGGAAATATGGGAATAATTGGCTCAAAACACTCTTTAGATGAGTTGTTAGCTAATTTAGTATATATTCATAGGACGTATGTTATTTCGCAGGGAATCAGTCAAAATAAAGAGATGTTTATTCCTTTAGACGATGTTTATTTTGTTAGAAAGCCTGATAAAAGAGTGACTATAAATGCAAAAATTGATGAAAAATATACGAAACATAATAATGTTAAAGGAAATAATTTAAGAAGAGTGAGAGTCTATAAAGACTTTGATGGTACTAAACTTTCATGGAGACAGTGCCCGGTACAACTCCAAAATATTAGAAATGTGTCTTCTAATCAAAATTTATTAAATTTTCATAAGATGGTAAGAAAATCATTCCAAGAAATTTCTTCGGGTATTAATTCTAGATGGTATTTTAAAGACTTTAATAATCCTAAAAGTTTAGATATTCCTCCAATAGTAATAATGTATATGTGTATGCATCGTCTGAGTGAGTTGTCAAGATATGAACCAGATGTTTTAAATGCGTATTTAATGAAAGAACATAGTTGGATTCTTTCGGAATTTATTAAATTAACTCCATTTCAGTTTATAAATATGATTGTTGCAGAGATAACTCGAGAACAATTGGGTGTTTCAAGGCACATCATAGAAATATAAGTGAATACTATGAAGAGGTTTTATATATTTATGATTAAGACTATAAAATACCCAAACAAAAGTGAAGCGCTTCATTATATCACTAATGATATAGCAAATCAGCTAGGATATAGCAGTGTAGATGAATTAGCTGATTGCTATAATGGATATGGAAGTTTCGTTTTAGAGGATTTTGTTAATTTTAATAAAGATTTTTTTAAAACTGAACAAGACATTCATGAATTTGCTAAAAATGTTAAAGATGAAAGAGATAGAGCAAAAAGAGGGATTGCCTTGTTATCTAGAGAAACTATTATTCCACCTAATGGGGGGACCTCAAAAGGAAAGTCACAATTCTCTGGGTCAGTGTTTCATACAGGCCATATACTGGGACATATGTTAGTCGGAAGAATGAAGGATTTTAATTCAAGAAAAAATAATGATGAAAATATTTTTCCTCAGACAAGTTGGTCTAATGGAGGTGGGAGAGATTTTGAGTCCTTTAAATTAAATTCTGAGAGGGGTAATTCTCAATTAACGTATGAAAGACGTATATGGAATAAGCTAAATAAAAATGGTAACAAAGACCTTCAGGTATATTATCAGGTTGATTTAATATATCATAAATCTGAAGAAGTTCCAAGAGGAATCCATATTCAGGCTATTCCTAGCGATGACATAACAGAACTCAATAAGAATAGAGTATCTCTGAATGTGTTTATTCCTAATATTAGATATAATGAGATTTCTGAATTAGATTATGATTCTTGGGATAGTAAGAGGAATAAAGTTTAGATGGCTCGTTATTAAAAAGGTGAAACTTAAGAAGAAAGGAAAATTAATCATGATCGAACGTTATTCTCGCCCTGAGATGGCGAACATTTGGAGTGAAGAAAATAAATACCGTGCTTGGCTTGAGGTGGAAATCTTGGCTGATGAGGCATGGGCTGAGTTGGGGGAAATCCCTAAGGAAGATGTGGCTTTGATTCGCGAGAAGGCGGACTTTGACATCGACCGTATTTTGGAGATTGAGCAGGAGACTCGCCACGATGTGGTGGCTTTCACTCGTGCGGTTTCTGAGACTCTTGGTGAAGAGCGCAAGTGGGTGCACTATGGGTTGACTTCTACCGACGTGGTGGATACGGCCTACGGTTACCTTTACAAGCAAGCCAACGACATCATCCGTAAGGATCTTGAAAACTTCCTCAACATCATCGCTGATAAAGCGAAAGGACACAAGTTTACTATCATGATGGGACGTACCCACGGTGTGCACGCTGAGCCTACAACTTTTGGTCTTAAATTGGCAACTTGGTACAGCGAAATGAAACGTAACATTGAGCGTTTCGAACATGCGGCTGCTGGCGTGGAAGCTGGTAAGATTTCTGGTGCGGTTGGTAACTTTGCCAACATCCCACCATTTGTGGAGCAATACGTCTGCGACAAGTTGGGTATCCGTGCTCAAGAAATCTCTACACAAGTCCTTCCTCGTGACCTTCACGCTGAGTACTTTGCAGTTCTTGCTAGCATCGCGACTTCAATCGAACGTATGGCAACAGAGATCCGTGGTTTGCAAAAGTCTGAACAACGCGAAGTGGAAGAGTTCTTTGCTAAAGGTCAAAAAGGGTCTTCAGCAATGCCTCACAAACGCAACCCTATCGGTTCTGAGAACATGACAGGTCTGGCGCGTGTGATCCGTGGTCACATGGTCACAGCTTATGAAAACGTAGCCCTTTGGCACGAACGTGATATCTCTCACTCATCAGCTGAGCGAATCATCGCACCAGATACAACCATCTTGATTGACTACATGCTCAACCGTTTTGGAAATATCGTCAAGAACTTGACGGTTTTCCCTGAAAACATGATCCGCAACATGAACTCAACTTTTGGTCTTATCTTTAGCCAGCGGGCGATGTTGACCTTGATTGAAAAAGGTATGACCCGTGAGCAAGCCTATGACTTGGTGCAACCAAAAACAGCCCACTCTTGGGACAACCAAGTAGACTTCAAACCGCTTCTCGAAGCAGATCCAGAAGTGACATCACGCCTCACTCAAGAGGAGATCGACGAAATCTTCAATCCTGCATACTACACTAAACGAGTGGATGATATCTTTGAACGTATAGGACTTGGTGATTAATCCTAACAATAAAAAGCGAGATTCAATCTCGCTTTTTCGTATTCTCCTAGAAGAATCTTAGTCTTCTTTTCTCTTAGTCAGTCCGTAGGCTGCTAGAGTCGCC
>NZ_AJQY01000334.1:0-5958 GCF_000296875.1 Streptococcus sp. GMD1S
AAAGTATTAGCTTTTGATACGTCCAGCAAGGCTCTTTCTCTAGCCATTTTAGAGGATAAGCAAGTTCTTGCCGAGACTATGATCAATATCAAGAAAAACCACAGTATCACCCTTATGCCTGCCATCGATTTTTTGATGGAAAGTCTGGACCTGACACCCAAGGACTTGGATCGAATCGTGGTGGCAGAGGGACCAGGTAGCTACACAGGTTTACGAATTGCGGTAGCCACTGCCAAGACTTTGGCTCATACTCTGAACATTGAGTTAGTGGGGATGTCCAGCCTCTTAGCTCTGGTGCCAAGTCAGCAAGAAGGCTTGGTGGTTCCTATCATGGATGCACGTCGCAACAATGTCTATGCAGGATTTTATGAAAATGCCAAGGCTGTCTTTCCAGAAGCGCACCTGTCTTTTGCGGAAGTGCTAGAGCAGGTCAAGGATGCTGAGCAGGTGACCTTTGTCGGAGAAGTTGGAGCCTTTGTGGAACAAATCCAAGAGCATCTGCCACAAACTAACTACGAAGAAACCTTGCCAAATGCAGCTAATCTAGCTCTTTGGGCCTGGGATAAGGAAGCAGACTCCTTGCACGACTTTGTGCCAAATTACCTCAAGCGTGTCGAAGCCGAGGAAAACTGGCTCAAGAATCACACCGAGTCTGGCGAGTCTTATATTAAACGCCTATGATAGAGATCAAACGAATCCAACAGCGACCTGACTTGGCTCAAGCTATCTATGCTGTTATGGTAGATGTTTACCCAGTCAGCCCTTGGACGCTGGAACAAATCCAAGCAGACCTATCCCAAGATCAGACCTGGTATGCATTGGCTTATGATGGGGGAGAAGTGATTGGCTTTCTAGCCGTTCAGGAGAATCTCTTTGAAGCAGAAGTCCTACAAATCGCTGTCAAAGGAGCCTATCAGGGTCAGGAAATTGCGTCAGCCTTGTTTGCTCAATTGCCGACAGATAAGGAGATTTTCCTTGAAGTCAGAAAGTCAAACCAACGAGCGCAAGCATTTTACAAGAAAGAAAAGATGGTGGTCATCGCTGAGAGAAAGGCCTACTACCATGACCCAGTCGAGGACGCCATTATCATGAAGAGAGAAATAGATGAAGGATAGATATATTTTAGCATTTGAGACATCTTGTGATGAGACCAGTGTCGCTGTCTTAAAAAACGACGACCAGCTCTTGTCCAATGTCATCGCTAGTCAAATCGAGAGCCACAAACGTTTTGGTGGCGTAGTGCCAGAAGTGGCCAGTCGTCACCATGTCGAGGTTATTACGGCCTGTATTGAGGAGTCGCTAGCAGAAGCAGGGATTACCGAAGAGAACATAACAGCTGTGGCGGTTACCTACGGACCAGGCCTGGTCGGAGCCTTGCTTGTTGGTTTGTCAGCTGCCAAGGCCTTTGCTTGGGCACATGGCCTGCCGCTTATCCCCGTCAACCACATGGCTGGCCACCTAATGGCAGCTCAGAGTGTGGAGCCTTTGGAGTTTCCTTTGTTGGCACTCTTGGTCAGCGGAGGACACACCGAGTTGGTCTATGTGTCAGAGGCTGGCGATTACAAGATTGTTGGGGAGACACGAGATGATGCGGTTGGTGAGGCCTATGATAAGGTCGGCCGTGTCATGGGCTTGACTTATCCAGCAGGTCGCGAGATTGACGAGTTGGCCCATCAAGGTCAGGATGTTTATGACTTCCCTCGTGCCATGATCAAGGAAGACAATCTGGAGTTTTCATTCTCAGGTTTGAAGTCTGCCTTTATCAATCTTTACCACAATGCTGAGCAAAAGGGAGAAAGCTTGTCTACAGAGGATTTGTGTGCTTCCTTCCAAGCAGCTGTCATGGATATTCTCATGGTAAAAACCAAGAAAGCCCTAGATAAATATCCTGTTAAAACCCTTGTTGTCGCAGGTGGTGTGGCGGCCAATAAAGGTCTTAGAGAACGCCTAGCAGCCGAAATTACAGATGTCAAAGTCATCATTCCACCCCTGCGTCTCTGTGGAGACAATGCAGGTATGATTGCCTATGCCAGTGTCAGCGAGTGGAACAAAGAAAACTTCGCAGGCCTGGACCTCAATGCCAAACCAAGTCTCGCTTTTGATACCATAGAATAAAGAGTCAGCTTGAGGCTGGCTTTTTTGCTAAAATATTTTAGGTAACTATATATCAGTTTACACTAGACACAATATATAGTGCTTACAAGAATATCAAAAAGGCGACTTCCAAGAGGAAATCGTCTTTTTCATGCTTATTTCAAAAATTCATACTCAAATAGGAATGGCACAATTTCAGAATTATAATACTCTTTTACCATTGTTTTCAATGTATTCAAGTGTCCGTTTAATTCGGGATAGTTATAGATTGTTTTATCATTTTCATCTTTTTCAGATGTGTTAAGCTCATCAATAATCTGATAAACTGAATACGTTAATTTAGAATTATAATTTTTCGTTTTCTTAGCTTCTGTTAGGACTTTTCCCCATTGTTCAAATAAATCAGTCTCTTTAGAACCTTGTTTCAATTTTGCTAAGCTGACTGTTGCTAGCGTATCTCCATTAGAGTTATCCAATGACAACTCATTTCGGTAGAATCGTCCATCAGAACCATATAAACTTCTCATGTGATTTTGCGTTTCAAGTGTTGTGAATAGAAGAATTTTCAATAAGTCTTGTTCAATCTTGTTACTTGATACAGCTTTATTAAAACGTTCAACGCCATCGGCCGATTTCATAATATTAGCACGCTGTGTCCAGTGACGATTATAAGTAATGTAGCGACTGGCGGCAAACATTGGGAGTTTTTCTAGGAAGTTGTCAGAGCGAAGGAAAAAGCCATGTCCATCATATCTACCTGCCATTATTAAGGTAGCGTGTAAATCTGGGTTATCAAATCCAGAACTATATACTGCCATATAGCCCAGAATGTTTGAATTAAATAAAGGAACAACACTCTTAGTTTTACCTTCATACTCTTTACCATTTAATCCTAGATAAAGTCCATTATTTTCATCATCTATGAACTTTCTTTTATCAAAGTACTTTTGGCTATACGTGCTATGTATCCTTTTAATAATGATATTATTTTCAGGAAGTAAATTTCCATCCTTATCAATATCATAGGCTTCTAATTTTAGTGACTCTAGTGCAACTTCTTCTTTACTCCAAAGAGCACACATAATCATCGCATGAATATTAGTGTGAAAGTGTTTGCGATTAAAAGCAAAACCACCTAAAAATTTTTGATTGATGAGATGCTGAGCTTTCCAATACTTTACAGGACTATAGACAATATAAGAATCTGTTGGTTGGCGTAAATAATATTTGAAAGCAGACCAGATAAAGATATTTCCGAGTTCGTTTGTCGCTTGTCCTTTAACCTCTTTTTTCATCTCCGTCACTAAAAAGCTCTTTTTCCAAGCAGATGATTTCTTACTAGTCCCAGCTTTTTGGTGTTCAATAGAAGTAGTCTCTGCATAAGGGGGATTCTCGTACATGATAATTGTCACTTTTGGGTCGTTGATATAGCGTTTAATAATTTCATTGTTAATGTATTCCTTGCTAAGAGCGTCAGCTCCTCGGACTAGTCCCATATTAAACGTATCTTCTTTCTCAGTTGGTGGGATAATGTGGCGAACCTTGTCACCTAGCAACTCAACAAGAACTTTATATTCATAGTATTCAATAGTAGAAAGGACGCAGTGACTTAGTTCCTCGTCGCTCATCAATTTCTCGAGGTTTCCAGTCCCAGCACATCTATCCAAAATAATATAATCATTTCCTTCTGGAACACGCTTAATAGCTTGTCGGACTAGCTCCAATGACTTTTCAACATAAGGTTCAGGAGTGTAGAAAGCTCCTAAGTTTTTCTTTTGTAAAGTATCATTGAGTTTATCCATCAAATAGTGAAATTGTGCATTAGTTTCACCGATATAGGGATTGATAAATTCTTTTAGTTTCTCAGGTTTCCGAATTTCACCAATAATTTTAACTTTACCAGTTTGGTCACCGATAAAATCAGACTTTTTAGCTCCTTTGTTTTCACGATAAAAACGTTCCGCCCAACCAACAATACAGTTTTCGTCAATGTTAATTTTTGTGTATTGCTTTGAACGTAGTAAAGTAATGAGACGACTTTCATCTAGTTGACTTTGACCGTATTCTAAAACCTCAAGAGGAGCATCAGAAGAAAAACCAGCTGTTTTAACACTTGCACCACCAAAATATACTTTTTCGATATGTGTTAAATATTCCTGACTATCAAAAACGTAGATTTTTTCATTCGTTAGCGATACAAGCAGAATGTTTTTAGGGATTTCTTTCCCTTTGATTCTCCGAGCGGATAGATATTTGATGGTTTGGAATAGAACAGAGTTAATATCATTGATAACAACTTTAAATTCAATCAGATTTCCATATACAATACCATCTGTATAATCCGTTAAAATATCATCTGTTTTCAAAGTTTTATCAACAAGAGGTAGATAATCTTGATAAAACTTGAGTTGTCCATCAACTTCGTTTGAGAAATGGTTATGCATATTGTAGCTCCCCATTTCTCTCTAAAGATAACTCAGAAAACTCAACATAAAAAGCCTTCTCACAAAAATGTGAAAATGCCTGTTTTAATGCTTGACAAAAAACACGTCCGATTACATAATCAGCGTGAGCTGTGAGCTGTGATTGCGTTCATAATACTTAATTTCCTTTATTTTTGTTACTTCTATTATATCAAAATTTTGAAATCCTGCGAAGAATTTAGACATTATTAAAAGACGATTTCCGTTTGTAAGTCGCCTTTTTGATATTCTCGTAAGCACTATATCTTGTGTCTAGTGTAAACGGGTATATAGTTCCCATATTTTATAACATGTTAAAAAAGGAAAAGTATTTACGAATGGAATAGTAAAGAGGGTTTTGGACAGGAGTTTGGTCATGATTGAAAAGATGGCATTGGGAGAATTTTACAAGGAATTGCGATTGGCTAGAAAACTCAAGCAGTCAGATGTAGCTTGTGATGGACTGACAGCATCTCAGTTATCCAAGTTTGAGTTAGGGTAGTCTTCGTGTTATACTGTCTTTGTTTCATAGTATAGGAGAAAATAGAATGAAAAAGATAATCTCTGTACTGCACCCCAAAAGTTAGATTTTTCTGTCTAACTTTTGGGGTGCAGTACAGTTTCAGTCTTTTTTATTTTGACTATCTGTTACTAGTTTTTGATCAATTCTTTGTTTCCTCAAAATTTAGAGAACAAATCTCAAAATGTAATCGAAAAATTCAAAGTTTGTCAATCCTAGAGTTTTCTTGTATAGTAGAAATATGAAATTTACAAAAATAATTAGTAGTTTGCTTGCTATTGGAGTGCTAATCTTATTTATAAAATCTTACCAAAACTTTAAAAATTTGGAATTTCCTAGTACGCAGTTAGTCATGTTTAAATCTCTTTCCTTTTATATGTCCACAGAATCTTTTGAAAAAGTATTTGGAGAAGCTGATAAAGTTGTTGAGGAAACAGAAATGGCTTATCGTGATACTTGGCGTGCAGAAGACCCTTATTTTTATAAAACAGGTCGCCTCTTCTACTATTACGAAAACATGAGGTGGAAAGACTATACTGTTCGTGCAGATTTCACATTTTCAAAATGGCATACTTTAGAAGAAGTAAGAGTCTCTTTTCCTATCAATTCAAAAGTGGAACAGAAAGAACTGGTCAACAATTTATCTCAGTTTATAAAAACAGAGATTGAAACTTTGCCAGACTATCAGTCTTTGACTGTTGAAATGCTAGGACTCGAGAAAGATTCTTATCGATATAAAGCCAAATTACAAGGACAAATGGAGGAACTCTGGGTTGAAGTCTATCCAACAGAACTAGGTTATCATGAGAAACCTGAAGATAAGAAATATGGGGTTGGGATTAGTCAATATCGGAGGCATGCATCGTAATCCTTTCCTTCTAT
>NZ_AJQY01000335.1:0-5663 GCF_000296875.1 Streptococcus sp. GMD1S
TATACCGGCGGCCGGGGTCGAACCGGCACGTCCTTGCGGACACTGGATTTTGAGTCTAATATTATTAGTTTTAAATCTCAGAAATATTGATTTTATAAGCTTTTTTTCCATAATATTTTTTAAAACTTAGTATCACTTCCAAAGTTTAGATACTTTTTAGTAACTATAAAATGCTAGAAAGTATACTCCTTATTAAAAAGAGTTTTGGACTAGTTTTGTGCAATTTTATTACCCATATCCGTAATAAGAGAGGCTAAATTAATTGTCTTTAATGATTGTAGAAATTGGTTGTGAATATCATTAGACACATAACCAGCTAGCAAAATATGCTCAGCCATGTCATATTGCTTAATCAAGAGAATCTTATCATGTTTTTCATTAAATAAAATCGCACTAATTGCTGTATTAAAGACTGGAAAACGAAAACTCGCACATTGTGAACAATAAGGAATATCTCCCTCATCTTTTAAAAATTTTTTCTCCAAAGGATGCCCACATTCGGGACAACAAGTCATTGTTTTGTCAAATATAGAAGCCTCTTTTTTAAAGTTCTTAAAAGTAATTTTACCAGTAAAATCGAGACCACGCAAGACATTGAAATAAATCAAGACTTTATTTAAAATTTATCTTATGATATACTAAACTTATCAGCTATTGGTTCTGAAAAAGTGTCTGCCACAGTTTTACTACAAATTCTCATGACTTGTGCCAAGATTTATAAAAAACGGATAGCTATAATAGCTCTTAGAGCAAAAACATGACATATAGGAGGTTAAAGACATGTCATACTTTTATCTTTTTATCGCCATTGTAGGAGAGATATTGGGAACTAACCTTTTGAAATTATCAGACGGTTTTACAAAGCCTATTCCAACCGTTTCTGCCCTACTTAGCTATGGCGTTTGTTTCTATTTCCTCTCACTAGCAATGCAAAAAATTCCTGTAGGAATAGCTTATGCAACATGGTCAGCTGTCGGTTTAGTTTTGATATCCTCTATCGCAGTAATGATTTTCAAAGAAACACTAAATGTTTATAGCATTATCGGTTTAATTTTGATTATCATTGGTGTTGTCATGGTTAACTTATTAGGAAATGCAGGACATTAATAAAACCGGCTCTATACTATTTGTAGTGGGTAAATCCCCTATGGATATTATGGAGCCTATTTTGTTGTAGAAAAAAAGTTCCATAAGAACTATAATGAAAAGCTAGAATTCTGTCAATATTTTGGACACATTTTGGGAGGGAATTTTGAAGACTAGCGTCCTCCTAATTTTCCCAATAAGTTTTAACTTCTTCAAAAATCTTATTCAAAAGTTCTGCATCTTTTTCTGACAACTGATTTTTTTCTATAACTCTATCTTTTAGTTCTGTTGCCTTTATTTTATTTCTTGCCACCGAAACTGCTATTGAATGTTTCAAAATATCAAACTCATCCTTTGAAAAGTTTGCAATATTGGTAAGATCTAATTGTTCTAGAGGTAAACTACTGATAATTGAATAAGGTTTTTGTCCCAGCAAATAATCTGTAGTAGTCCCAAAGATATTTGCCAATTTCACAACGAATTCTAATCCTGGTTCTAACGTTCCATTCTCCCACCGAGAATATGTCCCTTGTTGAACTCCAATTAATTCCGATATTTGTACTTGAGTTAACTTTTTTGATTTTCTGAGAGTTTTTAACCTCTCTGAAAATTTATAATCCTCTGTATACATAATTCTCCTATAGATATTCTTATTCGTATATTTTAGCTTGACAAAATATTCCAAACGGTATAAAATAGAATTATTCCATAAGGAATATTTATTTTGAGATTGAATATTCCATTGAGAATATTATAGCATAAAAGGAGGTAAAAGCGTATGTAACTAGTAGTCGATTTAAAAAATTTTAATAAAGGAGGTAAGATTCGACAAAATAAAAAATCTTGAAACAAATGTGCCGTTCGTTCCAAGATCAAAACATATTATGTAACAATTATACCACAGAAAACTCTTCAGTTGCACAAGAAAATTTCGGAGGTTTCACAAAAAGATGACCAATAAAGAGTTAGTCAATCAAATTTCTGGCCTAAACTCTACCTCTACTCTTAAAAATTGGATTCAACTGATTAAAGAGATAAGTGGCAAGGAATTTAAGAAAATTAAAGTTCCTATCAGTAGAAATCCCAGAACTCATCAATTAAGTTATACAGTTGCCTATGATTTTACAGACGAAGACCTTAGACAATTTCAAAAGTTAGCTAAACTAAAACTTGAAATAGGTCTAAAAGAGGCTATACAAGCCGTATTTGGGAGTCTAGCAGACAATGAACATGAATCCCTAAACCAAGTAATAGATGAGCTCTACGATGAACTGAGCGCCTTAAAACAGGAATTTAAGCGAGAAATGCGACTGATAAAAATTGAGAATTCCAACCTAAAAAAGAAAATCCAAGATATTGAAGAGTCGATGCAAACCGGCTTACTAGGGTTTGTTAACAAGAGGTCAAAAAATAGGTTCGGCTAATAGCGAGTTTTCGGCTGAGCCATGAGGCAGAAAGCCGAAAATGAGCGTAGATGCGGACGGACCATTTTTGACCGATAGGGTGTGTAGTAACACCACCCTCTGCAAGTTAGGTGTACCATCGAAAGAATTCAGTATTTCCAAGGGTTTCGGAGATTTTAAGGGTGGCAAAATTAAGCAAAAAGTTGAATCAAAATCTATGGCAAAAAATGAACATTTACGTTCTGTATTTGACTGGATTCAAATTCAGTTTGATAAGACTGAATTTTCGCCAAGAGAAATAATCGAAGACATTCTATTTCTTGACTATGACCTATTTATTGAGAATAAAGGGAGCCTTAAATACTATAACTATGATAGCCAGCTTCATTATGGGAATATCCGTATCTACTATGGAGCGAAAGAGTCGTCCTACATGCTTGTCATGTCAGGACAGGCACTCGAGTTCTATAGAGATATGGTATTAGATCCAAATAGTCTGTCCGAAAGACAGTTTTTGAACAACCTCTACTACAATTACAATCATTTTTCAGTAAGACGAATTGATATTGCAATAGATGATTTTAATGAAACACCCTATTTCACTCCTAATCAGCTTCTAAAGATTTGTCAGAAGAAACGCTTTATATATGGAAAAAGCACCTACTACAATACCTACGGAGATGAAACAATCGGCCAGACCTTATATTTGAGAAAACCCAATGATGACGAAAGACTTAGAATTTACGATAAACGCTTAGAACGAGCTGAGAAGCTCGGTATCAGCAAGCGGTATATAGAAAATTGGATAAGAACTGAGTTAGAACTTAGGAAAGAAAAAGCTCACTACTTCATTCAAGAATGGTTGCATTCAGAAATAGATCTTCTCAACTTTACCAAGGGATATCTCAAAGAAAAAGTGAGGTTCTATAGTGATAGCTATTTCTCAAAACCTTTGAGATCTTGGGAAAAGTTTTTAGGCCATTCAAAACCCGTCTCTATCATTATTTCAAAATCAAAAACAGAACTAGAACAAAAATTAGAATGGTTTACCTATAAAGGTTCAGGAGCTATTCTAAAAGCGTATAAATTTCTATACGACAATAACTTACTGCATGAGTATGAGAAATCTAACTATCTCGCACTCAACAATATGGAATATCCACCAGATTTAGCAAGTGGATTAATAGAAAGAGCAATACTCTTTAAACGAGAGGATTTGATCCCTACAATCAAAGAAAATATTAAAAGGAGAAATTAACTATGGCAAAAATGCTTTCACAAAATGACTGGAATTTTAATAACATTGGAACAAAATTTGAATTGGATGAAGTCATTCCAAAATTTGAAACGGAAGTCCGAGCAGATGCAAACGGAGAAATTATCAAAAACCGAGATGGTAGCGAAAGACGTTTTAATACCGATAAAATCATTGGTTGGAAATACAATGTAACAATCAAGGATGGACAATTCAAAAAGAAATCAACCCAAGTCTCAGTAGACAATCCAGATGCCTTGGTTGATAATGACTATATCCAAGCAATGGATGAAGTACCAGTTACATTTGACAATTTACAAGCTACTATGATTAGCACAACAATGTATTACAAGGCGGATGCTATCCATTTAGTAGATGTAAAACAAAAATAAGTATCAGACAAGGGGAGTTAATCCTCCCCTTACTTAATCTGAATAGAAAAGGAGATAACATGATTAAAACTGTAACAAAAGATGACCTTGTCGAACTTGGATTTGCTCCAGGAACTGCAAGAAAGATTATCCATACCGGTAAATTACTATTAGTGAATCGTGGTTTTAACATCTACGATAACAAACGGATTGGTACAATTCCAGCCAGTGTCGCTGAAGAACTATTAGGAATTGAACTCCAGAAAGAAGCGTAGCTTATGGCTTTACGTAAAAGTAGAGACGGAACTTGGATTGTCGATGTTTCCAATGGTATAAATCCAATATCTCTAAAACAACGTAGAATTGTAAGAAAAGGATTCAAAACTAAAAAAGAAGCATTGGAGGCCGAACAATACTTACGAAGTGTCGAACTTAAAGAAAAAAGTTTCAACTCAAAAATATCAATTGATATCCTTTATGATCTCTTAAAAGAAGAGGATAAAATAAACAACAGAAAACAAAGCTATATAGATACACAAGAAAACAACTATAACAGGCATATAAAAAACTATTTTGAAAAAGTTGATGATGTAGCTAAATTAACTTATGAAGATATCTATCAATTCAGAGAACATCTAAGAGATAAAAATGCTCAAAACTCGGAAAAGAAGCTAAGTCCAAATACTATTAATAAAATTATAATTTTACTAAAGAAAATTCTGGATGTTGGATTAAGAAAGGGATTTTACAAGGAACATCCTGTAGGAATGCTAAAAAAATTACCAATAGAAAAAGCAAAATTAAATTTCTGGACAATAAAAGAATTCAAGCACTTCTTAACACTATTTAACGACGATGAATACAATATCAAATTACTATTCACAGTTTTATTTTTTACTGGTCTAAGACTGGGAGAAGCACTTGCTCTAACGTGGAAGGATATAGAGTTTTCAACAAATACAATCCATGTAAGCAAATCAGTATACGTTAAAAAAGGTGAAGAACACATTAGTAGTACAAAGACAAAAGCTGGAACCCGAAGAATCATCATGAACGCCAAACTAGTGGAGACACTAGAAGACTGGAAACAGATACAGCATGAGAGATTGAAAGAATTTACAACTAACCTAGATGATCTACAGATATTTCAAAATAGCCCTATTACAATAACTAAAGATTCAATCGAAAAACAATATAAAAAAATATTGCAAAGAAATAGTTCTTTAAAAAAGATAAGAATTCACGACTTCAGGCATTCACATGCTTCACTGCTAATAAATCAAGGAGAAGATTATCTTGTCGTAAAAGAAAGATTAGGCCATGCATCTATAACTACAACAATAGATACATACTCTCATTTGTATCCAAGCAAGCAACAAAAATTAGCGGATAAATTAGATGATTTATTATAAATCTAGTAATTTTAAGTAACTCAGCGTTACAAATTCAACAAATAAAAGAAAAAGACAAGGTCCGAAAACCTTGTCTTTAATACTATACCGGCGGCCGGGGTCGAACCGGCACGTCCTTGCGGACACTGGATTTTGA
>NZ_AJQY01000336.1:0-5338 GCF_000296875.1 Streptococcus sp. GMD1S
AAACCGTAAAAAAGCAGCTCGCCGTCGCGTATCACATTAAGCAACAAAAGAAGTTGGGGATAAACTTAATTTGAGGAGAATGCCCAATAAATATTTCCACAATAAAACACATAGTATCAGGTATTCAAAAAACTGATACTATGTGTTTTTTGATTTCGACGACTTTTAACCCATACTTTATAATTAAAAAGTAGAAATCGAATTGATAAATAAAGTATGAATCTATATTACGAAAGTTAGACAGAAAATTTCATGATTGAGGTGTAAATTAAATATGTTTGCTACTATTCTTTACTTATATTATTCATAAAAAGGCAATATTGAATCTATTAAATTTACAATATCAGATTTTGTAATAACGTATATATACACAATGATGTTAACTGTCATCCAAATGCAAACAATTCGCGTACTAATAATTTTACAAATGAACGAGACATACTTTCCTCTTTTTATTGATTGTCACTGAGACAAATTAATTACTTTGTCGTATTGTGCAAGTGTCTCCTCATCATAATGGTGGATTACCTCAACCAAGGTTTGTGGAAGGGTTAATAAGATATTTGAAATTTGTTTTGAATTCACTTTATCAAGATTGGCTTTAACCTCGTCTGCCAAAATCAGATCACTATTATGATACAAACTGCGAGCGATTTCTATACGTTGCTTTTCCCCACCAGAAAGATGATTTCCATAAAGAAGATGTCCCTTTAAAAATTCTAGATTTACTCGATTAAGAATCAGGTCCATCTTTATATTATCCATCGACTCTCCAAGGGTAATATTCTCCTCAAGTGATAAACCATCAAAAATATAGGAATCTTGTAAAATATAAGAAGCTGATTTGGCAACTTGCTCTTGATTTAAGATCTGACCAGCATAAGTCACCTTCCCCAAATCTGGAGATAGTTGCCCATAGATGAGGTTAAGTAAGGTTGACTTACCACAACCACTTGCACCTATTAGAGCAATTTTTTCTCCTTTTTTAATTTCAAATGATAGATTTTCAAAAAGTATATTATCTTCAAAACTTAAACTGACGCAATCAACTAAGATAGGAAAAAGTGATGTTGAAGACAGGTCATCTGTTTGTATAATCGCATCTTGAAGTAGAAAATCATAACGATTCCTAAGCTGCTTGCTTGATTTATAGGTATTGATAAAATATGACAATTCATTGAATTGATAGCCTATGTTATGAGATACTAGATAAATTGCAACAAAACTAGCTCCTGACAAATAATTATAATAAGTCATTATACCACCGATAATGATGGGAACTACCGAACAAAATGCGTCAATACTATTAATGAGAATATTATTAATCGTACGTTGTTGTTCATAACGAATGTCCTGATCAATTCTCTTCGACAAGGCTCTTCTGAAAAGAGAATAGAAGAAATCCATAGCACCGTAATTTTTAATCACACTCTCTCCACCAATGATATTCGTTGTCTGAGACAAGTACTCCTGATTCGACGTCGCTTTTTCCTCAGAAATAAGGGCTAATTTTTTACTACCTATACCACTACAGAGTGCAGGCATAGAGTAAAAAAAGATAAATATCCAGCCCAACCAAAAATTTGTTGTCAATGCATATACAATGGAAACTATTGTAAAACCAACTGAGGAAATAATAATGACTGCTGGTTCGAGATAAGACGTTTCTAATTGTTTGACATCGTTTTCAAGATTGGATAGGATATCCTCTTTTTTACTATTTTTATTATATAGAAAATGCTCAAACAATTTATATTTCATGATCCAAGTGAAATCTGCTACTAACTTGGCATAATAATACCTTTTCCCAGCCAATCCAATAAGAATAAATAAATTACCAATTATACCTACAGTAAGGGCTATCCATAAATCATCCAGAATCTTCTTCTCAAAACTGGCTATAATCATCGATACCAAGGTTGGTGTGATGATAGCCTCTAACCACGTAATAGCAATGAAAATAAAATAGAGCACCAAATGTTTTTTTGTGATGAACTTTTTAAGCATATCTAATGAACCTTTCAAAATTGTTAACTAATTTTGTTAAACGCTCTTTATCCTTACTCAATTCAATAATTTTATAAATACAGTATTCCATTAAATCTTGTTTTTTACACTCAATAAATTTTCCTTCTTCAGAAATAATTGATGAATAGCCATCAATCATATTTGCGACACATTCCATGCACATTCCTCTACACCAACAATCTTTACACTTAGAAAAGTTATCCTTATTATTGAATTGTGTAACTTTATCACTGCTATGGGTCCCCCAAAATCTAAAGCAAGATTTAGTTGATCCATCAACATCAAATGTTATTGTTGTTTCTGGATCAATATCATCACAAAACGATTCTATCTTACTTTTAAAAATCATTGAAAGTAGCACATCATAAACAATCGGGCTAATGTAGTTTTTAACATTATTATTGATAATATCTTCGAATGACTGATCGATAAATGTTTTTCTATTTTCTTCAGTCATTTCCATTTCTTTAACTATTAGAATTTTATTTTTGCTAAATACATTATTGATATTAAATCTAACACCCATATCAGTAAAATATCTATAGATATCCCCTTTTTGAAATCCAAGTATTTGATGCATCCGCGTGTAAGTAGAAGCGACTTCAAAATTTTCGTAATCTATTTCTTTTAAATACTGAATAAAATTCAATGTTCGTCTATGACTTCCCTTGCCTCTTAACTTATCGTGAATCAATTGTGGGCCATCAAGGCTAACTGTTAAAAAAGGATGATAATTGTTAATCATCATTTCAACTTTCTTATTTAGGATGGTACCATTTGTCACAGTTTCAATTTTTTGAATCTCAATATTTTTAGATAGCTTTTCAATAATATAAACAAACAAATCAATATTTAAAAACGGCTCGCCTCCAAAAAGGATTAATCTCTTTATACATTGAATTCTGCGAGAGACTAGCTGATCAATAATTTTATCTGCTGTATCAATATTCATCAGTTGATTCATCATTCCGTAATTACCACCATCAGCATAGCAGTATGTACATGAAAGATTACAGTTATTTGAAATATTGATTACTACTTTTTTTAAAATATTATAATCGTTTTCTTTTTTGATATTATTATTCAAATCATCTATTGAAGTTGATAAAGTAAAGGTTTCAGAATTAAAATAAAGAGTATCGGATTCTGTAATAAATGCTTTTAACATAATTATTCCCCCTATATAACATAGAGAGGGAATAAAAATCCCTCTCACAATAAAAATAAGATAGTCGTTACCGACCTCCACCACAAGAATGACTAGGGCCGCAATCATGAATAACATAGGCTGATTTATTGGCTAGTAATTCTTCCAAATCGATAATTTTGAGATTATCCATTTTATTGTCCTCCTTTATTTGATGATATGATTATATCATTCAATAGTTCAGTCAAAATTTCTTTCCCATATCTGCTTGACGACTGTCCTCCCCTAAAACTTTTTTTAAATGTCCTTCATAAATCTTTGCTAAGTGGTTACTGCCTGCTAATTTTATTGCTCCAATACATTTTTCCATTTCAATAATTGCAATCTTATTTCCGTTTTTTTGATAGCGATAAAGGTTTTGAGCATAGAGAAAAATGAGTCTTTCATAAATTTCTGTCTCGATAAAAAAGCATTGTTTCAATTGTTTTTCAAAATACAAAGCATCCATAAACTTTTTCTTTTCAATACAGGTAATATAAGCATTAAGCAACATGGTTGAAATCAGGCGTCGATTAATAGGAATTTCTTTATAAAAATCTGATCGTCTAGACATTTCTCTTGCTAAAACCATAAAAACATCATGTTTTAGAACATCCAAAGTATTCATGAAAATCAACAATTCATAATATCCCCAATATTCAACACCAAATAGATAATCGGTTAAATCATCCAAATCTGTTTCATTATAGTATTTTTCTCCCGATAAATCCTGAAGGCGAATTTTAACTAAAATGGTATTTATATGATGAAATTTCTCTCGTTTTCCTTCATTTTCCATTTGAGATATCAACAATCTCTTCATCCCTTCAATGTCGCGAGTCGTTACACATTTCCTAACCTGAGCTAATAGTTCATTTAGTTCATCACGATGAAAATCATGAACGGCATACATAAATTCATCAATTGGCATGTTAATTTCATTTAGAATATGTATAAACTTTGAAATGGTTAAATCCGTTTCTCCTTTTTCGAAACGTGAAAGCTGAGATGTTGATATACCAGCCTTCGTGAGATCCTTTAACCGCAATCCTCTTGATTCTCTAAACTTTTTAAAAATTTCTCCAAAATTTTTCATTCTGAACCTCCATCACGCATATATGGGAATATATTTTATTCACCCCAATAATAACATATAATAAAAAAAACAAAAGTGAGGATTACACATGAAAAAACAAAAAATATTACCACTCCTACTCTTTTTACTAGAAGGAATTATTATTATCGGAGTTGGATAATCTTAATTTCTAAGGAGAGTTTTGCCTAGACTGCTCAGCGATAAGTACTGCTGAGCGCAGGCTTATAGTTTGGAGGCAGGTAATGTACGTAACAGTCAGGTATTGCCTGCCCTCTTTAGCTAGATAGAAAACATCAAACTTTCTTACATTATCGCGAATTCCAGTTACAAAACTCCCATTAAACTTAAGTTCTTACTGAATTAAGACATCACTCCTATCTCTCCTTACACTCGTCCTAGCAGACAGAAGGATATGCTTAGTCCGAAAAAGTTTAACTATAGTCAGCACAATGACTCCTATACCTGTCTTAAAAAGGCTTTTCGCTAGACCACTACAGTTGACGAAAAGCCTGCTTTTGCAGATTATAAATTTGAACTTTATCCTCATAAATTACAACATAAGAAAACACCTCATAAGTTAGATTTTTCTGTCTAACTTATGAGGTGTTAGTCATAGAAGGATATTTACATTTTTCTTAAATAGCCAAATCAAACTTCAGCTGTGGCTTAACCGGATCATAGTCAACCAACTCAAAGTCCTCGGCTTTGATGTCAAAGAAATTAGTCTTATCTGGTACATTCAAGACCAAACGTGGTTGGCAGTTTGACGACTCACGACGGAGCAATTCCTCTGCTTGTTCAAACTGATTATCATAGATATGAAGGTTGTTGATAAAATAGAAAAACTTCCCAACCTTCCATCCGAAATGCTTGGCAATCATCATTTGAAGAGCCACATACTGCATAGCATTGATGTGGTGGGCCACCAGCATATCATTCGAACGCTGGGTCAAGGTCGCATCCAGATAGATGTCCCCATCAACCCGACGGACATCAAACATGGTCTGAAAGGCGCATGGAAGAAGACC
>NZ_AJQY01000337.1:0-5047 GCF_000296875.1 Streptococcus sp. GMD1S
GCCGCTCACGAGATGCTTTTGGACAATAAATTTGGTGACTCAGGTGCGCGTGTGGTCATCGAGGAATTCCTTGACGGAGAAGAGTTCTCTCTCTTTGCCTTTGTCAATGGGGACAAGTTCTACATCATGCCAACGGCTCAGGACCATAAACGTGCCTATGACGGCGACAAGGGCCCTAACACGGGTGGTATGGGAGCTTATGCGCCAGTTCCTCACTTGCCACAGAGCGTGGTTGATACGGCGGTTGAGACTATTGTCAAGCCAGTTCTTAAAGGAATGATAAAAGAAGGTCGTCCGTATCTTGGTGTCCTTTACGCAGGGCTTATTTTGACTGCTGACGGTCCGAAGGTTATAGAGTTTAACGCTCGATTTGGAGATCCCGAAACTCAGATTATCTTGCCTCGTTTGACATCTGACTTTGCGCAAAATATCACGGATATTCTCGATGGCAAGGAGCCAAACATCACGTGGACGGACAAGGGTGTGACTCTGGGTGTGGTTGTCGCATCCCAGGGCTACCCGCTAGACTATGAAAAAGGTGTTAAGCTTCCATCCAAGACCGAAGGCGACATTATCACCTACTATGCTGGAGCTAAGTTTGCGGAAAATAGCAGAGCGCTGCTATCAAATGGTGGACGTGTCTATATGCTCGTCACCACAGCAGATACCGTCAAAGAAGCCCAAGAAACCATCTACCAAGAACTCTCCCAACAAAAAACAGAAGGCCTCTTTTACCGAACAGATATCGGAAGCAAGGCCATAAAAGATTAACAGACATATTTGCCATGGCGAGCGAAAGCGAGCCACTATAGAATAATCGTCGCAGTAGTGGAACTCCTAGTAGCTTTGCTACTAGGAGCGGAAAACTGGAGACCTAGGCTCCAGTTTTAGTAATGGAACGCCACAAGCGTTCGCTTACGTCCGCACTACATTAGACGATTATTAAAAAGAAAAATAAAAATTCACAAAATACGTTAATGGTCGTATGGTTTGCGAGCATTAGCGAGCTAATATAGAGCAATCACCGCCGTTGTGAAAGAAGGCTTGGCTTTGTTAGCCAAGCCTTCAGGGAAATCGGAAGACCTTGGGCTTCCGATTTAGGCATGAGACACCTTTGGTGGCTGCTGCCGTCCCTCACAACCTAAGGTGATTGTTGAAAGGAAGAAAAAGGAGAAGAAATGAAACCAGTAATTTCCATTATTATGGGCTCAAAATCCGACTGGGCAACCATGCAAAAAACCGCCGAAGTCCTAGACCGCTTCGGTGTAGCCTACGAAAAGAAGGTTGTCTCTGCCCACCGGACACCAGATCTCATGTTCAGACATGCGGAGGAAGCTCGTAGCCGTGGTATCAAGGTCATTATCGCAGGTGCAGGTGGGGCAGCCCATTTGCCAGGTATGGTTGCAGCTAAAACAACCCTTCCTGTCATCGGTGTACCTGTCAAATCTCGTGCTCTTAGTGGTGTAGACTCGCTCTACTCTATCGTACAGATGCCGGGTGGTGTGCCTGTTGCGACTATGGCTATCGGTGAAGCTGGAGCGACAAATGCGGCCCTCTTTGCCCTCCGTCTCCTTTCAGTAGAGGACCTGGTTATTGCGACAGCTTTGGCTGATTTCGCAGAAGAGCAAGGAAAAATAGCAGAGGAGTCTACAAATGAGCTCATCTAAAACAATCGGAATTATCGGTGGTGGTCAGCTGGGTCAGATGATGGCCATTTCTGCTATCTACATGGGGTACAAGGTTATCGCGCTGGATCCTGCGGCGGATTGTCCAGCCTCCCGTGTGGCGGAAATCATCGTAGCTCCTTATAATGATGTGGACGCCCTTCGTCAGTTGGCGGATCGATGTGATGTTCTCACTTATGAATTTGAAAATGTCGACGCCGATGGTTTGGATGCCGTTATCAAGGATGGACAACTCCCACAAGGAACTGACTTGCTCCGCATTTCTCAAAATCGCATCTTTGAAAAGGACTTTCTCGCAAACAAGGCCCAAGTCACTGTGGCACCCTACAAGGTTGTGACTTCAAGTCAAGACTTGGCAGATATCGACCTGTCGAAAAACTATGTCCTTAAGACTGCGACCGGTGGCTACGATGGGCATGGGCAAAAGGTCATTCGCTCAGAAGCAGAATTGGAAGAAGCCTATGCACTCGCTGACTCAGCAGACTGTGTCTTGGAAGAATTTGTTAACTTCGACCTTGAAATTTCTGTCATCGTATCAGGAAATGGTAAGGATGTGACGGCTTTCCCAGTTCAGGAAAATATTCATCGCAACAACATTCTTTCAAAAACCATTGTGCCAGCTCGCATTTCGGAAAGTTTAGCTGAGAAAGCCAAAGCTATGGCCGTGCGAATCGCAGAACAACTGAACCTTTCTGGAACGCTATGCGTGGAAATGTTTGCGACGGCTGATAATATCATCGTCAACGAGATTGCCCCACGTCCACATAATTCAGGCCACTACTCGATTGAAGCCTGTGACTTCTCGCAGTTTGATACCCATATTCTCGGTGTTCTGGGAGCACCATTGCCAGCTATCCACCTGCATGCCCCAGCCGTCATGCTCAATGTCCTCGGCCAGCACGTCGAGGCTGCAGAAACATATGTCACAGAAAATCCAAGCGCCCACCTCCACATGTATGGTAAAATAGAAGCAAAGCACAACCGCAAGATGGGACACGTGACCTTGTTTAGTGATGTACCGGATAGTGTGGTTGAGTTTGGGAAAGGGATTGATTTTTGAAATGACAGAAGAATTTGATGAATCATTAGATGTATATGATGCTGCGGATATTTGGTTATCTAACGGAATGGATGAAGATTACACATTTGGTTATTCGGAAGAAGAACTTAGACGTGCCTTGGAAGATTAGTTTATACAATATAAAGGATACACAATGTCAAAAGAAATTTTTAATTCTAAAGAAACTCTTCTTGCTGCGGGAGAAATTATTACCATTTCAGAAAAAATTGCTCAAGGCAAATTGACTAAGATAACTGAAATTGAAGATGAAAAAATTCGTGAACTCATTGAGAATGGAATTAAATATAGTAAATCTAATGCTGATAAAATTGGTGGTGCTTTAGGTGCCACTGCTGGAGGAGGTTTAGGTGTTGTTAGTGGGTTTGGTCTTATTACTTTAATGGCTGCTGAAGGAACAGCTGGGGCAGCAGTAGTTACTAGTGGTTTAGCGGGTATAGGAGCTGTATTTGGCGGAGGAATGTTAGCAGGTCTGGGAACGATATTGGTTATTCCAGCTGCATTAGCTGCAGTCGGAGGAATAGTTGGTTTGATACTTTCTTCTAAAAATAAAGTTAGTAGAAATGAGGCAAAAAAAGAACTTCTTTCTGAGGCAGCAAGGATTTTAATAGATTTGAAAATAAAAGTTCAGGAAGTGAATAGTGAGTTTGTGCTAGGTGCTCTATTAACACTTAAAGCATTGATAAATGATTTGAATAGAGATTTAGAAAATTAGAACAAAGCAGTAGTGACCGTAGGTCACTCACCAGATGTTTCACGCCGTGGGGAGAGCGTAAGCGACGGAATTGTTGAGACCTTAGGCTCAACAATTAGCCATGAAACCGAAGGTTTGCTGGCGTCCGCCCCACCTAAGTGAAACATCAAAAAGAAAGGATTTAAACAAAAATGATCAACCGTTACTCTCGCCCTGAGATGGCGAATATTTGGAGTGAAGAAAATAAATACCGTGCTTGGCTTGAGGTGGAAATCTTGGCTGACGAGGCATGGGCTGAGTTGGGAGAAATCCCTAAGGAAGATGTGGCTTTGATTCGTGAAAAGGCTGACTTTGACATCGACCGTATTTTGGAGATTGAGCAAGAGACTCGTCACGATGTGGTGGCTTTCACGCGTGCGGTTTCTGAGACTCTTGGTGAAGAGCGCAAGTGGGTTCACTATGGTTTGACTTCTACCGACGTGGTGGATACTGCCTACGGTTACCTCTACAAGCAGGCCAACGACATTATCCGTCGTGACCTTGAAAACTTCACCAACATCATCGCTGACAAGGCCAAGGAGCACAAGTTCACCATCATGATGGGGCGTACCCACGGTGTGCATGCGGAACCGACGACTTTTGGTCTTAAATTGGCAACATGGTACAGCGAAATGAAGCGCAACATCGAGCGTTTCGAACATGCGGCTGCTGGTGTGGAAGCTGGTAAGATTTCTGGTGCGGTTGGTAACTTTGCCAACATCCCACCATTCGTTGAAAAATACGTCTGCGACAAACTCGGTATCCGTGCTCAAGAAATCTCTACACAGGTGCTTCCTCGTGACCTTCACGCTGAGTACTTCGCAGTTCTTGCCAGCATCGCAACTTCTATCGAGCGTATGGCGACTGAAATTCGTGGTCTTCAAAAATCTGAGCAACGCGAAGTAGAAGAGTTCTTTGCCAAAGGTCAAAAAGGGTCTTCAGCCATGCCTCACAAACGCAACCCTATCGGTTCTGAAAACATGACAGGTCTTGCGCGTGTTATCCGTGGTCACATGGTGACGGCCTATGAAAACGTAGCCCTTTGGCACGAACGTGACATCTCTCACTCATCAGCTGAGCGCATCATCACACCAGATACGACTATTTTGATCGACTACATGCTCAACCGTTTCGGAAATATCGTCAAGAATTTGACGGTCTTCCCAGAAAACATGATCCGCAACATGAACTCAACTTTCGGTCTTATCTTTAGCCAACGTGCGATGTTGACCTTGATTGAAAAAGGCATGACGCGTGAACAAGCCTATGACTTGGTGCAACCAAAAACAGCTTACTCTTGGGACAACCAAGTAGACTTTAAACCACTTTTGGAAGCCGATCCAGAAGTAACCTCACGTCTGACTCAAGAAGAAATCGACGAAATCTTCAACCCTGCATACTACACTAAACGAGTAGAGGATATCTTTGAACGTATCGGACTTGGTGACTAATCATAACAAAAAGCGAGATTCAATCTCGCTTTTTTGTATTCTCTTAGAAGAATCTTAGTCTTCTTTTCTCTTAGTCAGTCCGTAGGCTGCTAGAGTCGCC
>NZ_AJQY01000338.1:0-4938 GCF_000296875.1 Streptococcus sp. GMD1S
GTGATGGAATCGCGATAAGGACGATTGGCTCCGATAGACTGATAAATGAACCCAAAGGCCAACCACCAAAGAACACTAATAGAAAGATACTTTGTCCAACCCTTGCCGTCTAGTTTACGTGCGACAAACTCTTGTTGTTCTTTCTTAAACTGGGCTTGATAAATCCAAACCAAGAGACCAATTGGCTGCATAATTGTAAAATAGAGAGTTGTTAAAACCTCACCATAGAAGCCTTTTTGAAGGGCAAGCACCAGATAAATGATGGAATTAATCAAACCAAATAGGTAGTTACTAGCACGACCTTCAGCTTCTCAAAGAGCAGAAAAAAGGTTAGTAAGGCTTGAGAGATGAATCATTTTAAAGGCAAACAATTCCAACAAGACGTCATCATTGTCGCTGTTGGTTATTACCTACGTTACAATCTGAGCTATCGTGAAGTTCAGGAATTGCTTTATGACCGTGGAATAAATGTTTGTCACACTACGATTTATCGGTGGGTTCAAGAATACAGTAAAATCCTCTATCATCTCTGGAAAAAGAAAAATAAACAGTCCTTCTATTCGTGGAAAATGGATGAAACCTATATCAAAATTAAGGGGCGTTGGCATTATCTCTATCGAGCGAATGATGCGGACGGTTTAACATTGGATATCTGGTTACGAAAGAAACGTCAAGCAGACGATAACAGCTATAAGTTAGAAGATACCGCCTATCAAGAAGATAAAGCACGCAAAGCAGAAACCGAAGATAAGCTAGCTATTGAAGCAATGAAAAGCAAGTACACCACGCTATTGCTAGAAAATATGTTGCTAAGTCCGTTTGAAATGCAAGATACAAAAATCATGGCAGGATTGCAAGTCCATGTTTACCCCCTCTATGACGAACTGAAAGAATTAAGAGGGCTAAATAGTGTCAAAGACCACTTGTCTTATGTTGCCAGCAGACGTGAAGAATATTCTAAGCATAATATCGCACGCTACCCCAAAAAAGCCGTTGAACAATATCTACCAACGGTTAAAAGGCAGGACTTAAACCATGAGTGAAGACTTAAAAACGATCAAAGAGCTGGCGGATGAGTTGAGTGTTACAAAACAAAATATTCAATATCACTACCAAAGGTTACCAAAAGAATTACAGCTTAAAAGTTCCAATGGGTCTAATCTAATAAATTCTAAAGCAGAAAAAATAATTTTAGGTAAAGTAGAAAGTAGTAGCAAATCAAATACCAAAGACCAACAAATAGAAAAACTAACTAATTTGTTAGACCAGTAACAACGATTAGCCTTGCAAGATAAAAAGTTACTAGAAGAATACAAGGCGGAAAATGATAACTTAAAAGCCCTCAAAATGCCCTCACAGGAAACAGAATTCAAACACTTAGACAATCAATATAAAGATGAAGTGAACGCTCTTAAAGAGAAGTTGGAAAATTTACAGGAACAAATCAAAGATCAAAAAAGGATAGAAGAACAAGAAAAACCAATAAAATGGTGGGGACTATGGCGAAAATAGATGATTCAGTTAAAAAGAAAGTTCCAGAATTGCGATTTAAAGGGTTCACGGATGAATGGGAACAGCGTAAGTTGGGAGACGAAGTTCGAATAGTGATGGGACAGTCTCCTAATTCAGAAAATTATACTGATGATCCTAATGGGCGCTAAAAATGCGAAGACCTATGAAGACCTATTTTGTATTAGTCAAACAAAAAATCCAAAAGAAATGGTATATGATTATGACCATGAAACAAAGTAAAATCAAACCGAGTGATCTGAGGAAGCACCCGATGATCATGAAACGTTATTAAACACAAAAGTCACCCATGTGAGTTCTTGCCAGAAGCTGAAGTTAATCCTTCAACCTGGAAAACCCGCAGAGGTGACTTTTTCTATACATCTCGATTTTTCTGGCAATAATCATTAACCGATAAATATGTCTGTGAATCACCCAGCGACTCCGCTATGTCCATAATCCGCGGTGGTAGTAATCCCACTCGCTGGACAAGTTCGTGATTGCTGAACAATTCCCGTGGACTGCCGGCGAAGCCAAACTTCCCGTGTTCCATAACATACACCGACTCAAACTCGGCGGCAACCCAATCCATGTCATGGGTGATGGTCACAACTTGGTGGCCCGAATCAGCCAACTGATGGAAAATTGCGGTCAACTTGCGCCGGCTTTCCCAATCAAGCGACATCATCGGCTCATCAAATAAATAAATCGCCGGATCCACTGCCAAAACTGTGGCAACGCTCAACAGCTTGCGTTCCGACAATGACAGGTCATACGGACTTTCATCTGTTTTATCATCCAAGCCAACTCTTTTTAGAGCCTCTAAAGCCCGCCTCGTAATCGTGTCGTGGTCATCCATGACCTGCGCGACATTCCACTCCACCTCTCGTTGAACGGTCGGGTTGAAAAGCTGATCGTCAGGATTCTGAAAAGTAATCCCAACCTTCAGTAACTTTTCGACCGGTTTAAGATCATTAAAATTTTCTCCATCGATCTTAATCACACCGGTTTGTGGTGTCAGCAAACCCGTCAACAATTTGAAGAGCGTTGATTTGCCGGCACCATTTTGGCCGACAATCGCCACCATCGGATCGGCGAAGTGTTTGTCTTCAACATCCAAGCTAAAGGACCGTTCCGGATAAGTGAACGTCAGGTGGCTCAGTTCAATTGTGGACATAACGAACCTCCTTCAGATCAGCGTAATTCACTGGATACCGGCCATCAGCCAAGTGCCAATCCATTTTTTGAGCAAGTTGCTGGATTGTCGGGGCTGGAATCTGCCAGTCAGCTGCCAAATGATTAAACACCTCACCCGGCCTGCCCTGGGCTACCATTTGACCCTCGTGCAGCACCCACACAACGTCGGCGACTTCGCACAAATCGTCAATTTCACTGGTGACAATGAAGACAGTCGTCTCTTTGACTTGGGCCAGCCATTGGAAAAATTGCCGGCGGCCAAGGGGATCCATCTCACTGGTCGGATCATCCATAATCAAAACAGCCGGATTAGCCACAATCGCCGTGGCAATTGCCAACCGCTGGATCTGACCACCGGAAAGGCTCTCGGGACGCAAATTCAGCTGTTCAATCAGCCCCATTTGCGTGGCAACTTCTTCAACCCGTTTTTGAATCAGTCCTTCAGCCATTCCCTGATTAATCAAGTCAAAGGCGATTTCATCGGCAACCGTGTCTGCCAACCCGCTTAGTTGGCCAGCTGGATTTTGCAGTACAACTCCATTCATGGCATTATAAACGGGCCAATTGTCAGACACTCGCTGGCCAAACATGTGCCAATCGCCCTCAATCTCAGCAGACACAATTTTGGGAATGACCCCTGCCAGCACACGGCACAAAGTCGATTTGCCGGAGTGGCTATTCCCGATAATCCCAACCACCTGGCCGGTATGAACCTCCGCGTTAATCTGACGCAGTTGTGGTTGCTCAGTACCCGGATAACGGGTGGTCAAATTTTCAATTACAATCCGTTTATCTTCGTCCATATCTTCCACCCAATCAATAAAATTGCCAATCCAGTCAGACCAATGTGCAGCGTCCGCGACAGGCGATACACGCGCTGGGAGGTTCTGACAGTCCGGTTGAGATTATCAAAACCTCTCAGTTGGAGAGAAATCGACCGCGTCATCGATTGATCCAAGGTCTTAATCACCAATGGAATTAGAACCGGCAGGACTGACTTTAATTTCTGAATCAACGTTTTTTGCGGATTGGTTCCGCGAACTTTTTGTGCCTGCTGGATTTTCCGCATATTGCGCATCATTTCCGGCAAAATATAACACACCGACATCAGAACGTAGACGGTTTTATAAGACAATCCGGACAGTTCCAAATAGGCCGCGTTTTCTGAAATACTCGTGGTCACCATAAAAAAGCCACTGGTCAAAATAATCACCAATACTCGACAACCCAGAGTGGTGGCGTAAATCAGGCCCTCTTTGTAGAACGACACCCCAAGCACAGAAAACAGCACAGTTTGATTCCGACTGTAAAATAACCCTTGGATGATCAGCATGGTGCAAATCAGAAACAGGCTGAATCCCAGCGCCTTAAAGGTGGTAGAACTCAATTTGGAAAATAACAATAGCAGTGTTGCGACAAGAATTAATCCGGCCTGAAGCAATAAATTCATACTGGCAAAGCTCAACAACGTCATGTCCAAGATGAACAAGAGCTTAGTAATCGGATCGATCACCTGGTACCATTTGAGCTTGACCCGTGGCGCTCCAGAAATCAATGTTTTATCAGTCATCATTTATCATCGCTAAAGAAGTGCACCATCCGCTTCGGCAGCTGACGATAGATGAAGAATGCCAGGTAGGCCACGCAGACTTTATCCAAAATATCCAAGACAAACTCATCGATAAATGAGGCCAGCCACACTGGTGCATGATTGGCGACCATTACCGCAAACAATGAGTCACCCCAAGCGATACCGGTCTGACCACCCCAAAAGATGACGTTGAGTGGCGTTGAAATGACAGCTGAAACGATGGCAATAATAATAGCAGAAACAAATACTCGTCGCGCTGACGAGAACCACCCATTGGCGTGCAAAACTCCGACAGCAATCCCAATTCCGATGCTGGTAATCGCATACACGGTTGAAATTGGCGATAAGGTCAGCCCATAGATCACGTTGTTGATGAAACCACTAATGGCACCGGCAACCGGCCCAGCCAACATGCTGGTAAGAAAGGTTCCCAAAGACCCCAGCCAAACGGGCAACTTTAACCCCTCCGCCAAGGCTTTGGCAACATAGTTAATCCCCACGGCAGCGGGAATCAAAGTCATGGTGGCAGCACTTAACTTAAATTTCCACATACTGGTACGATGAATCGGTTCTGTTTTCATAATCTTCTCCTTTTGTTTTTAAAGAGCCGTGTCTGGATAGACTTTCGGACGCAACGCTCT
>NZ_AJQY01000339.1:0-4917 GCF_000296875.1 Streptococcus sp. GMD1S
GCCTTCTTGAAGGCTGCCCAAGAGGTGTATTCACCTTTAAATACATTTTCCAAGACTTTCTGGTCAGTCACGAGACCAACATCTCTTCCAGACCATCCGTCCCACGTTTTCTTCCCTTCATCAAAGGCTTCCTGAGAGTACTGACCAGAAACATAAGGGACAAATCCTTCATGGTAGCCTTTGGCTGCCAGTAATTCATAGGCTGTGCGACGGAACATAACGTCACCTGGCGCTCCATTTGGATTGCTCAAGGCTGAGTAAATTGGTGAGAAGAGGCTGAGACTGAGGTAGCCATTTCGACCATATTTCCCACTTTCCTTATTCTCCCGACGAGTGATCACATCATTTTCAATGAGAGAGTTAAAGGTCTTTAATTGCTTGATTTCTTCAGCAGTGAAGCTTCTCGTCTGGTTACCAGCATGAGTCTCCTTACCATACTTATCTGTAATATAGTAATTCTCCATCTTTCTGAACCACTGAAGTTTCGCATCATCACTCTGCTTCAGCATAGAGGTACCTTCTAGATAATCCAAGGTGTAGATCATGTCAAACATACCATGGACATAGTGTTGAAGGTCTGCTGCATTTTGAACACGTTCCTTGAAATTATAGGTATGCATACGTGTCTTAGAATCCTTGTCCACCTTGAAGAGAGTATTGAGCGTAATAGTTGGTTCATCTGGGCTTGGCGAAGACTGCAAGAGTCCGCGAGCATAGAGTTCCGCACCTAGTCCCTCACGACGACCATATCCTTCAAAGTAAATAGCACCGTCAGAGTTATGGGTCATCTCATGCGTGTAAACTGAGTTACCATAGTCTTCCAACAATTTAGCAGCATCAAAGTGGGTTACACTACCCGTAGCATAGGCATTATAGCCCTTGCTTGGATACCACTTGCCAGCAGGTCCGAAGAACTCCTGCATAGCTAGAGATTTTTTATCATTAGCTGGAGCCCAATATTTTTGACCATTCTTGTCAACCAATGAGAATCCGTCATAAACCAGAACAGAACGGAAGAGCTTGTCCTTGCTTTCTGGACTCAGAATCTTATACCAGAAATCATAGTGGTCGCGCTGGTATTCAGCTGTTTTTCTCACTCTGTCTTCAACATATTCAATTAGTTCTGCGTCTGTTCGCACCCTGTTATTGGCATCCAGGCGGTAGCGATCATAAGCTCCCATGGAGATGGTAGACATATTGGAGATAGCATAGACACCTTTCTCTGTCATGGTCAAGAGTGGCAGGAGCATGCCCTTGTGTTCCCAATTATCTGCAGTAATCTTATCATAAACACCGACAGAGTACTTGCTCTTGCCCTCAGCTGCGTCCTGAAGCTGTCTCGCTTCTGCTACATCGGACTTAGCCTCAACGATGTAGGCTTTTGTATTGGTCTTGAGCCATTCATTATTGGTCTTGTATGGCAGGAAGAGCTGACGGTAGCCTTCAAGGTAATTGAAGAGTCCTCGCTTGCCAGTTGCTTCAGAGAGCGAATTATCATATGCTGTATAGTTGTTCTTAGCCTTGAGATTCTCAAGTCCTGATTTCCCTAAAGCAATGATTGTATCAAGAACCGAAACGTCATTTTTACCGTAGAAATCCATCTTGTAAGCCGATAGGTCCTTAACATTAAAGTTGTCATAGTTGATATTATACCAACGGTTAAGGTAAGTCAGACCCAATAGGAAAGCTTCTTTATCAGCAAGAATCTTCTTAACAAGATAATCCTTAACTACTTCACCTTCAGTATTGATAGCCTTATCCATAGCTAGCACTTTGCGAAGCTCACCTGATAGCTTGCTTTTCACTTGCGTAAATGCAGTATCTAAGTATAGTTCATCCAAAGAAGTATCTGCTGCTACTCCGAGAGCTGTTCGCATAGCTGGCGAATCAAGAACGACCTTATTCAGCTCTGGCAACACTTGATTTAGAATGCTAGTATAATCTGATACAAAGGCTTCTGGAGTATAAAGAAGGTCTAATCCCTTCATCCTATACTCAGCAATGCCTCGATTTACGAAATCTCCCTGATAAGATATTTCTAGGTAGTCAATAGTATTGTCCATGTAGTGAAGCATCAAACGATTGATTGCTGTTTTATTGCTATGGATATCAGTGATAATCTGGTCACCCTTCATCGGAACAACATCCAGTAGGTACTCCTTATTCAACTTATGCTCTTTCGGAATCTTGTTCGCAAACGAAACAATGGTTTCTTTATTGTAGAAAGGAAGCAGTTTCTCCATATTTGCATAAGAATATCCACGGTCGAATTGAGCATTGTTTACTTCACCATAGTCGACAAAACGCATATTTAGATTCGTGTCATCTAGGCTAGTCGTGATGTTCATAGCAGTCAGTTTTTCTTCCATTTCTTCTTGAGTAATGGTAGAAGTAACAAACTGATCGTTTTTCAAGGTTTCACTCTTGGCAACTTTATAGGCTTGCGTAATGCGGTCGTTTTTGTAGCCCTGATCTCCAGAAATACTGTAAACGTTTGTACCGCTAACATTGCTGATCACATTATCAACTAAACCATTAAAGTAGTTCGAGCCGACCACTCCACCGATTTGACCGTTAGTGGTTGAATTATATACTTTTCCTGTCACATAAGATTTGGTGATTCGAGCATTATTTTCTAGACGTCCAACCAAACCACCGATACGTTGTTCATTTGATCGAGCTCCACTAATAATCGTTACATCTGCTTTACTTTGGCTAAGAAGAGATTCTCCTCCTTTAAGGCTTGCAACCAAACCACCTACATTATAAGCTTTGATGTGTTGACTGTTAGATAGGATAGTCCCCGTAAAGGAACTATTTGTAATCTTCGTATTGGTTCCATTAACTACAAGACCCGCTACGTTAGAAGCGTTGCCTACTACCGATACTCTTCCCTGAACAGAAACATCTGTGATTCGCGCATTCTCCGCATTGCGTGCAAGTGCTGCTGAGTCATAGGTACCCACGATATTCACATCTTTAAAGTCGATATTGGAAATGGTAGACCCACTCTTGAGGTTTTCAAATAAAGGCTTGGCTAGATTGTAAATCGCATATTGCTTGCCATTTTGACTACCCGTCAGACTGCCGGTGAAGTTCCCTTTGAGATAGACATAGTCCGCAGGAGCTAGGTTGACCTCGCTCGCATCCAAATCAGCTCCCAGAACATAATTTCCTGCCATATTTCGCTTCATAGCGTCTACCAATCCAGCAAAGCTAGTATAGACATTTTGCTGACTAGGGACTGCCTTACTGATGTAGAAGTCGTGCCCAGACTTGTAGCCCGCTTCACTTTCTTGGACGAGTTCAGGAAGGGTTACATTAAGCTTATAGACGGCCTTGCCATCTTTCTCTGCTTCAGAAATGCTATGAACTGGTAGGAGAATTTCCTTGGATTCGCTTGATTTGATCTTAACGAAGTAGGTAGACAGATCCGTAGGCATGGAGCTCATCGATACAAAGCGCTTGTATTGGTCGTTTTCTTTATGATAAAACTCAACGGAATCAATATCACGGAAGGCAATCTTCTTGTATTCTAACTCAAAGTTACGACTGTCTGTTTCAAACTCAGTAAAGCTGCCATTATCCAGTTCATAAGTCAACTTGGTTTTCAAAGTATAGCCTGTATAGTAGTCTAGGTCACCAATTTTCAAGCTGCCAGCAAAGTTGGTAATTGGAAGAGTGCGAATCAGCTGATCTCCCTGGTACAATTCTGCAGTCGCTGAGCGGAAGGACTGGGTCTGGTCTTCCAATCTATATTGGACCGTCACCGACTTATCATCAACATTCTCAGTCAGACTTAGAATGGAAACAGTCGGCTTGACTTTAGGCACTCCATTTAGAGCTTCTTTGGCTGCTGTCAGGCTAGCAAGAACTTGATTGACCTGTACTTGTGTAGCTGTTTGATTGTTCAGCACTCCTTCTGCCTTGGTTAATTCGTCAGTATAAGCTGTCTGCTTTTCTGAATCCGCATTCTTATATTTAACCGAAGTTTTAACCGTTGGATTTAAATCGTACTCAGTCTGAAGAGCTGTTTTAACAACTTCAAGACCACTTAATTGAGCCTTGGCTTGATTGATTTGTTCCACCAGTTGGTTGACTTCTGCTTGGCTGGCTTGGGATTGGCTCAGAATCGCTTGACCAGCCGTCAAAGCAGCATCATAGTTAGCTTGATGACTCTGACTATCGTTGAAATAACGGGCCTGTGCTTTAATCTGATCCGCTTCTGCCAAGAGATTATGCAGTGAAATTAAATCGAACTCCTCTAAAGCGTCTGCTTTCGGTGCATCACTTGGTACCATAGTTGGCTTAGCCGTTCCGACTTTGACAATTTGCGTTACAGGAGCCAAGGTTTCTTCATTAGACAATTCTTGACGGTCAACAACTTGATCGTTAGAGCTGTAAACACGAGTCTTGATGGTCCGCTCACCTTGAACACCCGGAGTTGTGATTTGACGAGCATCTTGAACTAGCTCATCGGTATATTGCTCCTCAATGTTGAAGGCTATTTTCTCTACACGAGTTTCGTCGGTATAAGTTAGTGGATACTCTGGCAAAGCCTCTGCTTTCGGTGGGTCGTTCGGTACCATGGTTGGTTTAGCCGTGCCGACTTTGACAATTTGTGTTACTGGAGCTAGAGTTTCCTCGTTAGACAACTCTTGACGGTCGACCACTTGGCCATTAGAACTGTAGACACGGGTCTTAATGGTACGTTCGCCTTGGACTCCTGGAGTTGTTATTTGACGGGCATCTTGAACAAGCTCATCCGTTTCTTCTTCACGAATTGTGAAGTTAATTTTCTCAACCCGAGTTTCGTCGGTATAAGTTAGCGGATACTCTGGCAGAGCGTCTGCTTTCGGTACATCGCTTGGTACCATGCTTGGTTTAGCAGTTCCGACTTTGACAATCTGTGTTACG
>NZ_AJQY01000340.1:0-4485 GCF_000296875.1 Streptococcus sp. GMD1S
CCCTCGAGCTATTAGTATTAGTCCGCTACATGTGTCGCCACACTTCCACTTCTAACCTATCTACCTGATCATCTCTCAGGGCTCTTACTGATATAAAATCATGGGAAATCTCATCTTGAGGTGGGTTTCACACTTAGATGCTTTCAGCGTTTATCCCTTCCCTACATAGCTACCCAGCGATGCCTTTGGCAAGACAACTGGTACACCAGCGGTAAGTCCACTCTGGTCCTCTCGTACTAGGAGCAGATCCTCTCAAATTTCCTACGCCCGCGACGGATAGGGACCGAACTGTCTCACGACGTTCTGAACCCAGCTCGCGTGCCGCTTTAATGGGCGAACAGCCCAACCCTTGGGACCGACTACAGCCCCAGGATGCGACGAGCCGACATCGAGGTGCCAAACCTCCCCGTCGATGTGAACTCTTGGGGGAGATAAGCCTGTTATCCCCAGGGTAGCTTTTATCCGTTGAGCGATGGCCCTTCCATACGGAACCACCGGATCACTAAGCCCGACTTTCGTCCCTGCTCGAGTTGTAGCTCTCGCAGTCAAGCTCCCTTATACCTTTACACTCTGCGAATGATTTCCAACCATTCTGAGGGAACCTTTGGGCGCCTCCGTTACCTTTTAGGAGGCGACCGCCCCAGTCAAACTGCCCGTCAGACACTGTCTCCGATAGGGATAACCTATCCGGGTTAAGAGTGGCCATAACACAAGGGTAGTATCCCAACAACGTCTCCTTCGAAACTGGCGTCCCGATCTCATAGACTCCTACCTATCCTGTACATGTGGTACAGACACTCAATATCAAACTGCAGTAAAGCTCCATGGGGTCTTTCCGTCCTGTCGCGGGTAACCTGCATCTTCACAGGTACTAAAATTTCACCGAGTCTCTCGTTGAGACAGTGCCCAAATCATTACGCCTTTCGTGCGGGTCGGAACTTACCCGACAAGGAATTTCGCTACCTTAGGACCGTTATAGTTACGGCCGCCGTTTACTGGGGCTTCAATTCATACCTTCGGATTACTCCTAAGCACTCCTCTTAACCTTCCAGCACCGGGCAGGCGTCACCCCCTATACATCATCTTACGATTTAGCAGAGAGCTGTGTTTTTGATAAACAGTTGCTTGGGCCTATTCACTGCGGCTGACCTAAAGTCAGCACCCCTTCTCCCGAAGTTACGGGGTAATTTTGCCGAGTTCCTTAACGAGAGTTCTCTCGCTCACCTGAGGCTACTCGCCTCGACTACCTGTGTCGGTTTGCGGTACGGGTAGAGTATGTTTAAACGCTAGAAGCTTTTCTTGGCAGTGTGACGTCACTAACTTCGCTACTAAACTTCGCTCCCCATCACAGCTCAATGTTATAGATATAAGCATTTGACTCATATCACACCTCACTGATTAGACAGACACTTCCATTCGTCTGCTTTAGTTAGCCTACTGCGTCCCTCCATCACTACATACTCTAGTACAGGAATATCAACCTGTTGTCCATCGGATACACCTTTCGGTCTCTCCTTAGGTCCCGACTAACCCAGGGCGGACGAGCCTTCCCCTGGAAACCTTAGTCTTACGGTGGACAGGATTCTCACCTGTCTTTCGCTACTCATACCGGCATTCTCACTTCTATGCGTTCCAGCACTCCTCACGGTATACCTTCTTCACACATAGAACGCTCTCCTACCATACCTATAAAGGTATCCACAGCTTCGGTAAATTGTTTTAGCCCCGGTACATTTTCGGCGCAGGGTCACTCGACTAGTGAGCTATTACGCACTCTTTGAATGAATAGCTGCTTCTAAGCTAACATCCTAGTTGTCTGTGCAACCCCACATCCTTTTCCACTTAACAATTATTTTGGGACCTTAGCTGGTGGTCTGGGCTGTTTCCCTTTCGACTACGGATCTTAGCACTCGCAGTCTGACTGCCGACCATAATTCATTGGCATTCGGAGTTTATCTGAGATTGGTAATCCGGGATGGACCCCTCACCCAAACAGTGCTCTACCTCCAAGAATCTTGATGTCGACGCTAGCCCTAAAGCTATTTCGGAGAGAACCAGCTATCTCCAAGTTCGTTTGGAATTTCTCCGCTACCCACAAGTCATCCAAGCACTTTTCAACGTGCCCTGGTTCGGTCCTCCAGTGCGTCTTACCGCACCTTCAACCTGCTCATGGGTAGGTCACATGGTTTCGGGTCTACGACATGATACTAAGGCGCCCTATTCAGACTCGGTTTCCCTGCGGCTCCGTCTCTTCAACTTAACCTCGCATCATATCGTAACTCGCCGGTTCATTCTACAAAAGGCACGCTCTCACCCATTAACGGGCTCGAACTTGTTGTAGGCACACGGTTTCAGGTTCTATTTCACTCCCCTCCCGGGGTGCTTTTCACCTTTCCCTCACGGTACTGGTTCACTATCGGTCACTAGGGAGTATTTAGGGTTGGGAGATGGTCCTCCCAGATTCCGACGGGATTTCTCGTGTCCCGCCGTACTCAGGATACTGCTAGGTACAAAGACTATTTTAAATACGAGGCTATTACTCTCTTTGGCTGATCTTCCCAAATCATTCTTCTATAGTCTTTGAGTCCACATTGCAGTCCTACAACCCCGAAGAGTAAACTCTTCGGTTTGCCCTCCTGCCGTTTCGCTCGCCGCTACTAAGGCAATCGCTTTTGCTTTCTCTTCCTGCAGCTACTTAGATGTTTCAGTTCACTGCGTCTTCCTCCTCACATCCTTAACAGATGCGGGTAACAGGTAGTACCTGTTGGGTTCCCCCATTCGGAAATCCCTGGATCATCGCTTACTTACAGCTACCCAAGGCATATCGTCGTTTGTCACGTCCTTCTTCGGCTCCTAGTGCCAAGGCATCCACCGTGCGCCCTTATTAACTTAACCTTATTTTTTGACCTTTCAGTCATAAACTCTTTTAATACTACAGCGTTTCGGTTTATTTTCTTGTTACTATTTGATATAGATATTCAATTTTCAATGTGCATTACTTGGTGATCTCTCACCAATGGAGCCTAGCGGGATCGAACCGCTGACCTCCTGCGTGCAAAGCAGGCGCTCTCCCAGCTGAGCTAAGGCCCCACAAGACCTCTCAAGACTAAACAAGACCAATGTGCAGTTCCTTATCCTTAGAAAGGAGGTGATCCAGCCGCACCTTCCGATACGGCTACCTTGTTACGACTTCACCCCAATCATCTATCCCACCTTAGGCGGCTGGCTCCTAAAAGGTTACCTCACCGACTTCGGGTGTTACAAACTCTCGTGGTGTGACGGGCGGTGTGTACAAGGCCCGGGAACGTATTCACCGCGGCGTGCTGATCCGCGATTACTAGCGATTCCGACTTCATGTAGGCGAGTTGCAGCCTACAATCCGAACTGAGACTGGCTTTAAGAGATTAGCTTGCCGTCACCGGCTTGCGACTCGTTGTACCAGCCATTGTAGCACGTGTGTAGCCCAGGTCATAAGGGGCATGATGATTTGACGTCATCCCCACCTTCCTCCGGTTTATTACCGGCAGTCTCGCTAGAGTGCCCAACTGAATGATGGCAACTAACAATAGGGGTTGCGCTCGTTGCGGGACTTAACCCAACATCTCACGACACGAGCTGACGACAACCATGCACCACCTGTCACCTCTGTCCCGAAGGAAAACTCTATCTCTAGAGCGGTCAGAGGGATGTCAAGACCTGGTAAGGTTCTTCGCGTTGCTTCGAATTAAACCACATGCTCCACCGCTTGTGCGGGCCCCCGTCAATTCCTTTGAGTTTCAACCTTGCGGTCGTACTCCCCAGGCGGAGTGCTTAATGCGTTAGCTGCGGCACTAAACCCCGGAAAGGGTCTAACACCTAGCACTCATCGTTTACGGCGTGGACTACCAGGGTATCTAATCCTGTTTGCTCCCCACGCTTTCGAGCCTCAGCGTCAGTTACAAGCCAGAGAGCCGCTTTCGCCACCGGTGTTCCTCCATATATCTACGCATTTCACCGCTACACATGGAATTCCACTCTCCCCTCTTGCACTCAAGTTAAACAGTTTCCAAAGCGTACTATGGTTAAGCCACAGCCTTTAACTTCAGACTTATCTAACCGCCTGCGCTCGCTTTACGCCCAATAAATCCGGACAACGCTCGGGACCTACGTATTACCGCGGCTGCTGGCACGTAGTTAGCCGTCCCTTTCTGGTAAGATACCGTCACAGTGTGAACTTTCCACTCTCACACTCGTTCTTCTCTTACAACAGAGCTTTACGATCCGAAAACCTTCTTCACTCACGCGGCGTTGCTCGGTCAGACTTCCGTCCATTGCCGAAGATTCCCTACTGCTGCCTCCCGTAGGAGTCTGGGCCGTGTCTCAGTCCCAGTGTGGCCGATCACCCTCTCAGGTCGGCTATGTATCGTTGCCTTGGTGAGCCGTTACCTCACCAACTAGCTAATACAACGCAGGTCCATCTGGTAGTGATGCAATTGCACCTTTTAA
>NZ_AJQY01000341.1:0-3587 GCF_000296875.1 Streptococcus sp. GMD1S
GATGGCTTTGACCTCTTTACAAGCACCAGCAAAGATTTGCTTTATTTTGATTAAACTTAGAGACAAGCAAAAAGTCAGCTCAAATTGTGGATTATGTTGTTTTTGCGGAACAATCTGGTTTATTAGATTTTCTCCAAATTAAAGTAAACCGTTCTTTAGTTGATTATGTTTATGGTGTAGAGGCTGGTTTGGATAGTAACGCTCGTAAAAATCGTAGTAGCACAATAATGGAAGGTATCTTAGAACGACACGTTGCAAAAATAGCTCAAAAACAAGGACTTGAATGGAAAGCTCAAGCAACTGCCTCATTTATTAAATCAAATTGGGGTATTGAGGTGCTAGTAGATAAATCAGAACGGCACTTTGATGTAGCTGTTTATTCTAGGGAACGTCATAAAGTTTGGCTCATTGAAACGAACTACTATGGTGACAGTGGAAGTAAACTTAAAGCGGTTGCTGGTGAATTTACTAAACTTAATCAGTTTAGTAAAGAATCAAAAGATGACATTGAGTTTATCTGGGTGACAGATGGACAAGGTTGGAAAACTGCTCACTTACCACTCTCCGAAGCATTTGAACACATTCAAAATGTTTTTAATTTGAATATGCTTAAAAATAACTTTTTGCGTGAGCTTTTAAAATAAATCGCGATAGTTCAAACTAACATTCAAAGGTCAGGTAAATATTATGGAAAGACATTATGCAAGATATTATAAATGCGCATTGCAAGTAAACCCATATTCTTATTCAAAGTTTAGAGGAAAAACTATTATTGATGAAGAAGAGTATAACAAAAAGATACTTGAGGAGTGTTTAAAAAATGGAATAAAAGTAGTTGGCCTTGCAGACCATGGTAGTATCGACTCTTCTACAAGCCTTCGAACCTATCTGTCTGAAAATGGTATTTTAACTTTACCAGGGTTTGAAATTTCTTCGGCTGAAAAAATTCATATGGTTTGTTTATTCTCACCTGAATTCGATAATTCAAGACTAAATAGGATTTTAGGTCAACTAGGCTTGCCTACAGATATTAAAAATGGAACTGAATCTAGCAATCTTTCATGTTTAGAAATTGCTAAAAAAGTTCAAGATAATGATGGTTTCTGGTATGCAGCCCATATTACAGGTGACAATGGCATACTTAAAATTGGGAAAATGAATCATATATGGAAAAATGAACTTCTTTCTGTTGCACAAATTCCGAATAGCGTAGAAAATATTGACCCAAATTATAAAAATATAATTCAAAATACGGATACAAATTATAAACGAAATAAACCTATTGCATATATCAACTCATCAGATATAGAATCGCCTGAAGATTTGTCTAAGCCTGTGGCTAGTGTACTTGTTAAAATGTCAGAATTATCTTTTCAAGCATTTAAAATGGCATTTAAAGATTCGGAATCTAGGATAAAATTAAACAGTACTGAAAAAAAGTGCTATAAGAGCACTATTGACGAAATTTCTATATCTGGGGGATACCTAGATGGCTTAGCTGTTGCATTTTCTGATGAAGTTTCTACTATAATAGGAGGTAGAGGAACTGGTAAATCTACATTAATAAATCTAATTATTTATTGTTTAGATAAATATCATTACACAAAAGAATTTGAAAAATACATAGACTCCTTTGCTGAGTCGAATCTTGGAACTGGTGGCGAAGTTAAGTTAACGATTACTTCATACTCGCAAAATGGACAGCAATTTAATATTAGCAGGAGATATAAACAAAATATTACTATTAGAAATGAAAACGGAGAAATATCTGATTTATCTATTGATGAAATATTGCCTAATTTAGAAGTGTATGCTCAAAACGAATTAATTGAAGTTATAAAATCCAAAAAAAGAATTACCGAATCGGTCAAAAGATTAATTTGTATAGATTCAAAGATACTTAACAAAAGAAAAAAAGCATATGAATCTCTTAATGAAAATACACGGGAGCTTCTAAGAGTTTCAAATAATCTAGAAAAATTAGAAAAAGATACTAGTGATTTACCTGCGAAACAATCACAATTAAGACACTATAATTCTATAACAGGGTTAGAGGAAAAGATTGCTCCTATAACTAAAATTACCGCTATAGACTCTAAAATATCTATACTATCTGATGCTATCTGTGATCATGAAATTACAGATAATGAGATTGTAATAGAATCAATAATTGATGAATGGGACAGAAAAGAAAATGATGATTTAACAAATCTCATTAACTCTATAGATGAATATAATCGAGAAAGTCAAATAATATTCAAACAACAAGAAAAGATATTTTCATCTCTAAAAGAAAAGGTTTCAAAAACAAAAGAGTCGTGGGGGAAATATAAGCAAAATGAAGAAATAAAATTCAAAAAAATATTCAAAGACATTCCAGAAGTACAAGATAAAAATAGTAAAGAAGTGCTCGAAGAATATCGTGGCCTGCTGAAAGAAATTAATGATTCAAAACCTACTCTATTGAAAATTGAAGCAACTAAAGAAGAGTTAGAGAAGTTAAAGAAAGCTAGAAAAGAACTTTTAGAGAATTGCAAAGAGGCTAATATAGAATATATTAATGCAGTATCTAAACGAATTAAAAAGCTGGATAAATCCAATCTAGGCAAATTAGTTAAAATAGAAATCGATTGCCTACAAAATAAAGAATCTTTGTTGGAGGAACTCAAAAAAATTGAAGGAATTGGCGATAAATCAATTCAATCTATTAGTGATTACAAAAATTTTGACATGATTACTTTTATCGAGAATATTCGAAAAGGGCCGGTTGAGTTGGCTAAAGAATATAACTTAACTAGTAACACTTCGCAGAAAATTTGTAGATTAACTAATGAACAATGTTGGAAATTAGAAGAGCTTATTCTAGGTGATATTACTAATATTTCTCTCAAAGTTGGAGATAAATTCAAATCTATGGATAATTTATCAAAAGGTCAGCAGTGTACAGCCCTCTTAAATATTCTATTAGTCGAAAATAGGGATCCTTTAATTATTGATCAACCTGAGGATAATCTTGATAATGCCTATATTGCAGATAGCTTAGTTGCCTCAATTAGGAATAATAAAACAAATCGTCAATATATTTTTGCTACTCATAATGCCAACATTCCTGTCTTTGGTGATGCAGAACTAATTATTGGACTTGTCGAAGAAGATGGACAAGGCAAAATTAATGGACATGCTATCGGATCGATTGATAACAAACAAGTTATGAATCAAGTTGTGAATATTCTTGAAGGTGGTGAAACTGCTTTTAAGATTCGGAAGGAAAAATACCAGTTTTAGTTAATAGACCTTATTTAGGTGATTGCTTTAAAAAGTGACTGATAACTAATAATAAAAACTCATAGGAAATTTATTATAAAACTTTTCCTATTTTAGTAAATTCCAAATAAGGCGCATCCTAAAAAAAGAAAATATATCAACATAAAAGGACAGTATATTATCAACTGTCCTTTTAAGATTTTGCTATAAGTTTTATAAGGTGAGTGGACTCAGATTATTTAGACTGCTGAGTATCAAGCTACCTATAGCTGACTTTTTTATTTTATCTTCTTGACACTCTGAAAGACTACAAATCCCACAAC
>NZ_AJQY01000342.1:0-3280 GCF_000296875.1 Streptococcus sp. GMD1S
GAGTGGGTAAAGACATAGTCCACCGTCGCATGCTTTCTGCCCCAGCCATTGCCACGAAGAGCACAGCACTCTCGATGTTGCCCCAAAAGCTGCGGACGGGGAAGTTGTGAAATCAAAGCCTCATGCCAAAGTCTCATGAGAGTCTCCTTTCAGTAAAGTCGAATGTTGCAAGTAGGTATTTGGATAGCGATCAAGCAACACTCGAGTCTTAGCAATCAAGTCTTCCTTGGAAACCTGACCAAAACGGTAGCGATCCAGCAAGAGCATATAGTCCTTGCGCTCAGCATCTGTCGCTTTCTTTTTGAAATAGCCCCATATATGCTGGAAGGCATTGCAAACTTGACCCCTATGTTCTGGGATTTGACAGGCACGGTCAATCAGTTCTTGAACATGACTCAGCTCCACCACTTCATTCTTGAGATATTGGCGAATCTCATTGTAAATATTGCTGGAATGGCTCAAAACGAGGTATTTATTTCTAGCCCAGAGTTGCTGACAATGGGATTTTTGGTTAGTTTCCATCTTTCTCCTTACTTTCTATCAGTTTCCAGGAAATATGGAAACAAAATTGTATCTAAAACTCTTTCAAAAATGTATTATCTTTTCTATTTTATCATATTTCAAGAAAAACCACTCGACCTGACTAGAGCGAGTGGGCTATAAACTATTCTTAACTTTATTAAGGTAGTAGAACTTCTTTCATACCATCCTTATCATCACTCTTTATAAATACAATATTACGTTTTCCTGTTAACTCTATCAATTTTTCTTTACCAAGGATGATTGCGAGATTCTTAATAATTGAACGTTTAGCTGGTTCATTAACATAAGTGAAAACAAATCGATAAGGATACTCACCTTTCTTTGATAATTCAAAACATTTTTGAAAAATCTCTTTATCTAAAGGATCTACTGAATGACCAAATATGATTATATTTTTAGACGAAGAATAAGGCATACATAACTCATCTTCTGTGAATTCTAAAGTTGGGTCGAAAAAAGTTTCATAATAATTTCCAGTTTCCTTAACAACTCGTTGATAATATTTCTGATAAGGAATCAAATCACTGTTAACGTCATTTTCTTTATCCTCAATTCCAAAAACCATGGCATTAAACTTTCTATCTAAATCAATTCGCCCATGTATGAAATGAGTTCTTTCTTCAACAGTTCCAAATAGATAAGCTGACGTGTTGGTATAATTAAAATTTAAAACATAGGTATGTGATAAATTAGGTACCGAATCCAAGGCTGTTGGCTTGGGGTTAATCCCTTGAACTTCAAAATCTAAATAATCTAAATATGACAGATAGATTTCTAGCAGTTCTGTTAATAAATTTAACTGTTCGATAAAGATATAGTTTAGTTTGTTCAATACAAAATCTCTATCTAACAACTTCCACTCATACTCTTGATAAAATGGGGCAAATATGTTTGCAATAAAGTATTTTGCACTGAAATTAGTTTCTTTTTTCAATATATCGTTACTTTTCCTAACTGGATGTATAGCTGATAAATCATAAAGCAATTGCATATTCTCTTTAAAATACATTATCGCATCTGCAAGTTGAGAAATCATGATTTCAAGATTAAACCAATTATCCCCAAGAGTACCTTTATTCTCATTAATAAATTTTAAATACAAATTATCTTTGTATTTCTCAGTCCTTATATTTTTAACTTTTAGAAACTCTAACAATTCTTCATCTGGATTAGAAAATAATTGTTTTTCAAACTCAATAAAATCGGTATATTTTGTTTTTCGCCCCATTGCAATATCAAAGCCATTGCCCAGAATTAGAATAGTATCTGCCATGATTTTTTCTCCTCTACCTAAAATTTATTATTTTTTCAATAATTGCATTAATTTTCTCTGTTTCTTCATCAATCATTTTTATAAAATCATCAAAACTCATTTCTACATAACTCTCAACAACTGCTCTGAAATAATATTTGTATCCTAAAAAATTTTTACTAGAAATTCCTGTGAGAGAATAGTGAAAAATGTTGTTTCTAAATTGAGTATTCTCCAAAAATAATTTTTCCTTACATTCAATAATTTCTTCTATATTTTTCTCTAAACAAGGATTTAAAAGTTTTGAAAATTTCTTATAAAATTTTTTTATAGTATTGACACTAACTAAATAAGTTTGTAACTTTAAACGATATAATAAACCACCTGTTTTCATAAATATTTCAGGAACCAAAATATTTATGAAATTATTTTGACATAAAACATTAAATAACTGCAATTGAACTTCCAGAGACACTTCCCCCAGTAAGATATTACGCCTTTTTGTATCCATCAAAAATTTATCCATATGACTTAACTTATAACTAGTGACATTAATTTTCAAAGTTGGATCAATTGAGAATTTTTCTTCAAATTCTATCGTAATAGAATTAATAAATGTTGTTAAAGTTCTAGAATATTCAATAAGAAACTCCCTATTATTTAACATCCAATTATTTAGAGTATCAAAATTATTCTGGACAAATATTTCTTCTAGATAAATACTTAACTGGCTGGTGTTTCCATAGGGAATATCGTCAATCGTAAATACTCCTAAATCTTTTTGACCAACAATACTAATGACAAATTTCTGGAAAAAATTATAATCGGTTTCTAATATTTTTTTTCGTTTTTCTGCACTATTATTTAGCATTTTAAAAGCTCTTAGAACTCTTTTATCTGAATATAATTTAAAACTAATTCGAACTTTTTTTAATAATGTGACAAAATCAATACCTTTAATATCTGGTAAATTTACTATTTCTTTATGTTTCTCAAATTTTTCCACCCAAGCTAAACAGATGGATGATAAAATAGGGAGAAATGGTATAGATATTTCAAATCTATCAAAATCATCATTAGAATTGTTTAGCTGATATAACATTTGTTTTAACTCCATAGTTTCCTGCAATAAAATCAAAAAGGATAATTCATCTAATTTTTTATCATTATTCAAATCCGCACCCCTATCTAATGTTTTTAATTAGCCAAACAAAATTATTATATCATTTAAATTATACCACGAATCCACCCAAAAACGCCTTTAGATAATAATATATCTAAAGACGTTTATCTTTATCCTGCTACTCGTTCTGCTTCTTCTACTTTCACTTTCTTATCCTTCTTAGTCGAACCAGTCAATCGGCGTTTGCTATCTCGGATTGTGTTTAGATCCTTGAGAAGTTTGGTCAGGTGCTCTTTTTCTGGATAAGCTTCTGCGCTGGCTGCGGTATAGCGCATAAAGAGGTCGTAGATGCTGGTTAGTTC
>NZ_AJQY01000343.1:0-3130 GCF_000296875.1 Streptococcus sp. GMD1S
TGACCGCCAAGGGTACTTGACCTTGACCTTGCCTGTCTCTGAGCACCAAATCATCACCGCAAAACTTTTAGGTGGTCTTGTCTGGTCCATCTTAGGCTATATCGTCTTTATCTTGAGTATATTGATTATCATCTTCTTAACACCAATTGAAAAAGACTTCACTGCCCTCTACAACTTCATTTCCCCTTATCTCAGCTACGGCTGGCTGTATGCCCTATCACTATTTGTCGGGTCAATCGCATGGATTTTATCCATTTACCTCTCCATCTCTATCGGGCAACTCTTTAACGAGTATCGAACAGCCATGGGGATTTTAGCCTATATCGTCATTTCCATCGTTATTGGTTATATCACTTTCTTCTTAAGAGTTGACAATGACTATAACGTGATGGCTAGTACAGAAATCTTGCGCGATCTCTTTTTATCAGCTATCTACTATCTCGGAACCTACTATATCTTGAAAAACAAGGTTAATTTGCAATAGTTTAAACGTCAAAAAAAGGATAACATCTCATCACTGAGAGGCTATCCTTTTCTTTATCTCATTTTCTAACTAGATTAAAAAATTGAATAAGTTCCTTTAATAACATCAAGACTCCAATTTTGTTCTAAAAGAGTTTGGATAAAATCTTTTTCTGATTGCGTAAGACTGGTTTTATTCCTGCCACAGCGTTTCTTATTGATTTTATATCGGTTATAGTAATCATAAGCAGAGTGCCCCTCTTTCAGATAGTTGATGACATTGTAGATTGTCTGTTTTGATCTGCCAAGTGAAGTCACAATATCTGAAACTTTTATGTTTTCTTGATAGTAAGCCTCTATCATTACAAGCTCGTTTGTGGTAAGATGAGTATAGGTCATTTATGTTGGTTCCTTTCAGACAAATGTGGTAGTTTATCTGAGCCTAACATAGATGGCTTTTTCTGTCTAGATTAATTTTACAAATTGGGTGTTAAAAAAATTGAATTAGGAATATAAAAAGTTCTAGTATTTGTACTAGAGATCAGACGGGCTTCTTTTTTGCTATGATTTTTAACAAAAAACTCTCGTTTTGCCAATAAAAGATGCTTGAAAGTTGGACAAGAAGGCTCTATAATGAGTTCAGGAAAAGAGGTAGGAAAAGTATGATTAGTGAAACGATTGCTCTGCTAAGGAAAAAGTCAGGTTATTCTCAGGAAAAATTAGCTGAAAAAGTAGGCGTATCTCGTCAGACTCTCAGTAAGTGGGAATTGGGCGACAGTTTACCGGATATTATTTCTTCAAGTCGTTTGGCAGAAATTTTTGATATCAGCTTAGATGAGTTGGTTAATGGGGATGTCTCTCCTTTTGCTACTAAAGCCAAAGAAGGGAAGTATATTTTTGGAACGGTAACTGTTGGTGAAAAGGGACAAATCGTCATTCCTGCACGAGCGAGAAAAATTTTTAACATCCAAAAAGACGACAACCTTATGGTTTTAGGTGATGTCAATCAAGGCTTGGCCTTGTTGAAGAGCGATTTTTTTATTCAAGCTTTTGAAGAAATGGGGTTAATGAAATGAAAAAAATTACTGGTTTTGGTCTTAGCTTTGCAGTGTTTATATTTTTCTTGAATTTGATAGGCTGCTATGATTTTGTCATGGTAATGACGCGTAACCAGACTTATTTTGCAGAACATTATAATTCAGCTATTATGGTTTACTTTAGCCATTATCCTGTTGTCTTTGTAATTGTGTGGTTTAGCCATTTGTTAGCTGCTACCTTGAGTCCGATTTTCTATTTTTTCAGAAGAAAATTAGCCCTTACTTTGGCTGGTCTTGCTTTCTGGGGAGATGCTCTGCTGATTCTATTGACCAGTCTTTTTAGGAATCGCATTCAGGTTTTTGGTTGGCAATTTTTCGTTGATTTGGTTGTTTTAGGATTGCTTGGCCTTTATTATCTGTATTTGCGTAAAATATTTCTTAGCACATCAGGAAAAACATCTAGGATTTTAAAATAGTCCTAGGTGTTTTTTGGTTATTTATGTATATTGTCTATAAATACGGCAAGAAAGTGAGAGAAGTGATTTTTTACTAAGAATCTGCTTCTGTCTAGCTTAATTTTACAAATTGGGAAAGTAAAAACCTATAACATACGATTCGAAAAAGCAAGGAACTTAAATTCCTTGCTTATTAACTCAATATCAAACTGGCTACGATGGGACTTACAAATACGTAGAGAATACCAGTAATACCGATAGCCAAGCCACCCATGGCTCCTGCTACAGAACCGTAGCGAAAAGCCGTTCCTGTTCCGACAGCATGACCTGTTCCACCAAGGGAAAGTCCAACTGCAACTGGATCGTCAATCTTCAACCACTTCAAAAGGGTGGGTCCGATAACACTGGTCAAAATCCCAGTGGCTACTACAACCACCAAGGTTACGGTTGTCAATCCTTGCAATTTTTCTGTGATCCCCACTGCCATGGCTGTCGTTACCGACTTGGGAAAGAGAGAAATGGCTAGGAAAAAGTCCATGCCAAATATTTTCGCCACAAGGGCTGTGAAAGAGGTATTGACAACTACTGCTAACAGACTCCCGAAAAGAATACTCCGCGCATGGTGCTTCATCAGATGAAAACTCTTATAAAGCGGAATCCCTAGAGCCACGGTCGATGGGACAATCAAGTTGTTCAGATAAACCCCACCTTGGTAATAATCTTGATAAGAAATACCCGTCGCCTTAAGGAAAATAATGATAAAAATAGCCGACAAAAGCAAGGGCGTTGTCAAGGGATGGGGAAAACGTCTGTAAATCAACATCCCCACTAGATAAGCTAGGATAGATAATGCAATCCCAAATAGAGGATTGGATACAAATTCGCTCATTTGGCATCTCCTTTCTCATAATCTCCCTCAAATCGTCTCTTGATAAACTGAACCACTAGGGCAATAAGGATAATGTTGATGACAGCCGCAAAAAAGACAATCAAGACGATGGGTAAAAGATAAGGGGCAATCACATCAAACTTTTCCATGATACCCACTGCTGGCGGCAAAAAGAGAATGGTCATATTGGCCAGCAAGAAATTTCCAACCATGTTGACATGTCTGGTCCTTAGCCACTTGAACTGTAAGGCTAGAAAGAGAATAATCAAACCGATAATACTGCCTGG
>NZ_AJQY01000344.1:0-3043 GCF_000296875.1 Streptococcus sp. GMD1S
TGGTAAATCTGGTCTGCCTTTTGAGTCATAGCATCCCAAGGTTCTTTGCCAATTCGGCTGACTAGATGGACCTGCTCTTTCAGTGACTTGAGATGTTGTCTGCCTTTTTCGGTAAAGCCAAGGACATGAATGGCTTCTGGCAAGTCGCTTTCTCTAGCCTGCACCAGGATATAGGTCAAGAGGCGTCTGACACGCGCCTTGGTGTAGCGTTTGGTCGCAACCGCCTCGACCAATTCGTCAACAGACTGAGCCTTCTTGATAGCATCCTTGATGCGCACAGCCATTTCTTGATTGACCTGATAGATGGTCGTTAGGTCTGGATTTGACAAGATTTGATAGCGGAGCAAGGGAAAATAGTCCTCCCAGCTCACCTTACTGGCCTGCTCAAAGAGGTCAACAGAAGGCATAAAGCATTCTAAGAAATCTTTGTCCCTCTGGTGCTGACGGAGGGCTGTCGCCGAGGCAAAGTCCACATCCTTGTCCACAGAATGATACCCCGCTCCCTGACGTTGAATCGACTCAAGCTTGATGTTTCGTCCTGCAACCGCCTTGGCATAGGCCAGAGCAAGGACATGATTAGGCGTGTTGCCTGAAAAATCTAGACCTGCAAATTCCTTCCACATAGCTTGGGTTTTCTGAGGGTAGGAGAGTGAATCAGGTAGATTTTCCACAAAACTCTCCATCTCAGCACCTCGCTCTGTGTATAAGTCAGCAATTTTCTGATAATCCAGAACTTCCTCTGTCCCAAAAGCTAGCCTATCAATGCCCAACCGAGTCAAGATATCCACAGCTCCTTGTCCAAAGAAATCCGCTGCTTGTAAACTGGCTAAAAAGGGCAATTCCACTACCAAGTCCGCTCCATTCTCTAGTGCCATTTGAGCCCGTGTCCACTTGTCAACGATAGCCGGCTCGCCCCTCTGCATGAAATTTCCAGACATGGCAACGATTTTCAGCCCATCTGCTTGTTCTAGCAGGTATTTGTGGCCATTATGAAAAGGATTGAACTCCGCGATAATACCGGTGATGGTCATTATTTTTTATCATCTCCCACTATTTTTATTAAAGAAATTATAATCTTCGATCCTGTTACACAAGAAGCCAGAAATAATGGAATAATTGCATATGCATCAATCTGTGTATTATAGTTTTTCAAATCCTCTAATGTGATAATATAAGCTACTATCACTATAGCAATTATAACGAGTGATACAATTAATTTCATCCAAATAAGATAATATTTCTGTAATTCGTTGAAAATATTTTTATCTCCTTTTGAAAGTTTATTATAAAGAGAGATAAAAAATAATATAATTAACATCGGAGCTAAAACAACTATTACATTTTGAACTAAATCTAAAACTCTATCCTTAAAATTGATTAAAGTATTTATAGAATTATATGTTATGTGCAAGATTTCCGCATATCTTATAGAAATATATGCTAAATTCATAGGAAATAGAAGATATTTTAAGACTTCAAATTTATTATCAATTTCATAATCTACAATCTTCTTTAAAAACAATAAAGGTTTTTTTAAAATTAAGAGAATTAACCATAATATTAAAGGAAATACAATAATAATGATTCCTAAAATTGATGCCAGACCTTTTTTCCAGTTGTCAAAAGATATGTTTTTATGTAAAAAATCAAAACTACTTTTAAATCCTGCTATTATTTCCGTAATTAATTTTACTCTAAATTTTATGCAGTAATATCCAAAATAAAATAAATTAAATACTAGTAAACAAAAGTCTCCTCCTGCCATATTTTCTCCTACTTCTGTGCGACAAAAAACCAACGTCTACTGGTCTCAGTCGGCTCCTTGTCCTCAAAGTCCGCATAGAGTTTGAAGGACTTGAAACCAGCCTGTTCCAGCAAAATATCATAGGTCAAGACTTCGTATGTACGCTCCTCGTGTACCTCATCGTGGCGACTAAAGGAACCATCAACCTCCTTGATAAAGAAAGTCAACTCATGCACGATAGAGTGAGGGGCTTCGTCCTCGTAGGTATCCCAGAGCATGGCAAAATCTTCCGCATTTTCATGGTAAGAATAGCCTGGAAAAACTTCATCTGTTTGGTAGGTCGAATGCACATCAAAGATAAAGACACCATCTTCGTTGAGGGCATTATATACTTCCTTAAAGACGTCCCCTACTTCCACCTCATCCTGCATGTAACAGATTGAGTCCGAATAACAAGTCACAAAATCGTATTTCCCTGCTTTGGACAAATCCAGCATATTGCCTTCCATAAAATCAATCTTTTGCTTGGCTGAAGCTGCTCTTTTCTCAGCAATCTTCAGCATATCCGCGCTCAAGTCCAGTCCAGTCACTTCAAAACCAGCCTGAGAAAAGCGCACAGACTGGATGCCTGTCCCACAAGCCAATTCCAAGAGTTTCTTTCTCTCCTTGGTCTTAGGCAAATGACGCAGAGAAAAATCCGTCCATTTGTCATATAAACTATCATCCATCACAGCATCGTATACAGCCGCAAAGGTTTCATATGTCGCCATAAATCATGATACCAAGTCCGCCCGTAATTCGATAGAAAATTAGGAGCCTGACGATGGAGCCGAGCTCCAAGAAAGGCTATCTATTTTCCGACGATTACAGGACGGGTTCAAATCCTTTCTATCACTTTCCTTTTAAAATAAGCAAAGAAACCCCGTTTACTGCAACTGAGTTCATCTCCTATACCAAGGCTTCTGAAATGTCTACTGAATCTGCCTCATGCCAGAGTTTTTCAAGGTTATAGTGGGCACGCATTTCTTCTGAGAAGATATGCACGACGACACCACCGAGGTCTAGCAAGACCCAGCCTCCAGCTGCATCACCTTCGACATGGCTGCCTTTAACACCAGCTTCGGCTACTTTTTCACGGATATTATCAGCGATAGCGTCCAACTGACGGCTATTCATCGAGCTAGTGATAACAAAGTAGTCTGTAACACTGGTCAAATCTTGTACATCAAGTGCCAGGATATCTTCCGCACGTTTCTCATCAGCCGCTTTCACGACTAGTTCTAGTAATTCTTTTTCGTT
>NZ_AJQY01000345.1:0-2792 GCF_000296875.1 Streptococcus sp. GMD1S
GGTGACCACGTTACGACTGACTCTGGTACTGGTATTGTCCATACAGCCCCTGGTTTTGGTGAGGACGACTACAATGTCGGTGTTGCCAACGGCCTTGAAGTTGCTGTAACAGTTAACGAACGCGGTATTATGATGGAAAATGCTGGTCCTGAATTTGCGGGTCAGTTCTATGACAAGGTTGTGCCGACTGTTATCGAAAAACTGGGTGATTTGCTCCTTGCTCAAGAAGAAATTTCTCACTCATACCCATTTGACTGGCGTACGAAAAAACCGATCATCTGGCGTGCTGTTCCACAGTGGTTTGCTTCTGTGTCTAAATTCCGCCAAGAAATCTTGGATGAAATTGAAAAAGTGAAGTTCCACTCAGAATGGGGGAAAGTTCGTCTTTACAATATGATTCGTGACCGTGGCGACTGGGTTATCTCTCGTCAACGTGCTTGGGGTGTTCCGCTTCCAATCTTCTACGCAGAAGATGGTACAGCTATCATGACAGCTGAAACGATTGAACATGTAGCTCAACTCTTTGAGGAACACGGTTCTATCATCTGGTGGGAACGTGATGCTAAGGACCTCTTGCCAGAAGGATTTACTCATCCAGGTTCACCAAATGGCGAGTTCAAGAAAGAAACAGATATCATGGACGTATGGTTTGACTCAGGTTCATCATGGAATGGAGTAGTGGTCAACCGTCCAGAACTCAAATATCCAGCAGATCTTTACCTTGAAGGTTCTGACCAGTACCGTGGTTGGTTCAACTCATCACTTATCACATCTGTTGCTAACCATGGCGTTGCTCCCTACAAACAAATCTTGTCACAAGGATTTGCCCTTGATGGTAAAGGTGAGAAGATGTCTAAATCTCTTGGGAATACCATTGCTCCAAGCGATGTTGAAAAACAATTTGGTGCGGAAATCTTGCGTCTCTGGGTAACAAGTGTGGACTCAAGCAACGACGTGCGTATCTCTATGGATATCTTGAGCCAAGTCTCTGAAACTTACCGTAAGATCCGTAACACTCTTCGTTTCTTGATTGCCAATACATCTGACTTTAACCCAGCTCAAGACGCAGTAGCTTACGATGAGCTTCGTTCTGTTGACAAGTACATGACCATTCGCTTTAACCAGCTTGTGAAAACGATTCGTGATGCTTATGCTAACTTTGAATTCTTGACAATCTACAAGGCCTTGGTGAACTTCATCAACGTTGATTTGTCAGCCTTCTACCTTGACTTTGCCAAAGACGTTGTTTACATCGAGGGTGCCAAATCACTCGAACGCCGTCAAATGCAAACTGTCTTCTATGACATTCTTGTCAAAATCACTAAACTCTTGACACCAATCCTTCCTCACACAGCAGAGGAAATCTGGTCATATCTTGAGTTTGAAGCTGAAGAATTTGTGCAATTGTCTGAATTGCCAGAAGCGGAAACTTTTGCCAACCAAGAAGAAATCCTGGATACATGGGCAGCCTTCATGGACTTCCGCGGACAAGCTCAAAAAGCCTTGGAAGAAGCACGTAATGCAAAAGTAATCGGGAAATCACTCGAAGCACACTTGACAGTTTATCCAAACGAAGTTGTGAAAACTCTTCTTGGAGCAGTAGATAGCAATGTGGCTCAACTTTTGATCGTGTCAGAATTGACCATCGCTGAAGGTACAGCGCCAGAAGCTGCCGTTAGCTTCGAAGATGTAGCCTTTACAGTTAAACGCGCTGCAGGTGAAGTATGTGACCGCTGCCGTCGTATCGATCCAACTACTGCAGAACGTAGCTACCATGCAGTCATCTGTGACCACTGTGCAAGCATCGTAGAAGAAAACTTTGCGGATGCAGTTGCAGAAGGATTTGAAGCGAAATAATCATAATAGAATCAAGTTGTCTCATAGTTTAAGATGAGATAAAAATGTAAAAGAGAGAAAGTTATTTCTCTCTTTTTTGTTGGAAAAAGTTTAGGACAAAGGGGGGAAATCTAATAATTTTGGAGTTCGTTTTAAATTGATTTTTGAGATTTTTTAAAAAGAGGAGTCGTTTTTTGGTACTTTTAAAAAGCATGTGTTACTTCTAAAAATCGCGACAAATAATTTGAATAATCAAGTGAAATCAGGTAGAATAGAAAGGATTGAATAATATATTGAAAAGGAAATCTTTAGAATGACACATCAGTTTTATGGAGAAAAACGACAGCGCTTTTCTTTCCGGAAGTTGTCCGTTGGGCTCGTTTCGGCGACTATTGGAAGCTTCTTTTTGAGTGGGCAAATAACTGGGGACTTGACTTCTGTAAAGGCAGCAGAAATTCAAAGTCAGCAGTCTGCTCAGGTCAAATACCACTACGTAGTGGAGTCTGAATTGACGGAGGCAGAGAAGAGTGCCTTGATCAGGGAGATTCCAAAGCATGTTGAGAATGCTTCAGAGACCTATTACTTAGTTTATCGTCCGACTACTCAAGGGGATTCGTCTGGAGTATTACCTAAGACAGGTCACTCCGGCCTTTGGGAATCAACTTTTACAGCGATGGGTCTTGCATTACTAGTGCTTGTAGTTGTTAGAGGCAGAAATGGGAAGAGGTATTTATCTTCGATCTTGTTGGTAACTGGAATGGGATCCATACTGCTATCTCCAACAGTCTTAGCAGTGACGAATATCGAACTTGTGGCATATAATCAAAGTCTTAACTTGGGTCTTGGAGATGCACTTCCAGCGCCATTGAAAATTGACGGTTACGACTATATCGGTTATCTAAAGAATGAAGAACAAAATGATAGTCATTTAGCTCATTCTGCTCTGAAGGAAAATC
>NZ_AJQY01000346.1:0-2694 GCF_000296875.1 Streptococcus sp. GMD1S
TTCAACATCAAGGGCGGTCGTTGCGAAGCCTGCTCAGGTGACGGGATTATCAAGATCGAGATGCACTTCTTGCCAGATGTATACGTGGCTTGTGAAGTCTGCCACGGGACTCGCTACAACAGTGAAACCCTAGAAGTCCACTATAAGGAAAAGAATATCTCGCAGGTTTTGGACATGACCGTCAACGATGCGGTGGAATTCTTCCAACACATTCCCAAGATTCAGCGTAAACTTCAGACCATCAAGGATGTGGGGCTGGGCTATGTAACGCTAGGGCAACCGGCTACCACCCTTTCTGGAGGAGAAGCTCAGCGTATGAAGTTGGCTAGTGAACTCCACAAACGCTCGACAGGGAAATCCTTCTACATTCTGGATGAGCCAACTACAGGGCTTCACACTGAGGATATCGCTCGCTTGCTTAAAGTCTTGGCTCGCTTTGTCGACGATGGGAATACTGTCCTCGTCATCGAGCACAATCTAGATGTTATCAAGACAGCAGACCATATCATCGATTTGGGACCTGAGGGCGGTGTCGGTGGTGGAACCATCATCGCAACAGGAACCCCAGAAGAAGTAGCGGCCAATGAAGCCAGCTACACAGGACAGTATTTGAAAGGAAAGTTAAAATAAGATTTAAAAGGCTCTGCTTTTTTAGGCAGAGTCTTTTTTATAATAAATTACGAATTTTTTCTTTTATAAATGAGTTAAGAGAATAGTGTTTATCCAGATATTCTAGGAGTGCTTGAGCAGACTCAGAAATGCGTTCGTAACCTTGCAAAAAGTGAGGCAATTGCTTGGCTTCCTTTGGATAACCTTCTTCAAATCGTCTGTTGGTATTAAAGATATCTATAAAATTAGATTTAGAAGTTGTTTCCAAACTGATTAGTTCAGTCCAAAGCTTGACGGTTCTGTTTTGTATTAAATCATAAGCAGCTAATTTTTCGCCTCGCTGATAACGACCTAGCCCTAAATATAGATTACATAAAATTTCTCCCAACAACCATTCACGGTCTCTGTTTTCTTTTGATGGCAGTCTTTGTGGCTGACAGATTGTTTCATCAAAACCGACCTCCTTCCAGATAATCTTGCCTTCAGAGAAGGGAATGTTTACTAGTTCTTGAGCTTCAAAGACAGCAAATTCACAAAAAACATCATCTTCAAATAGAACTTTATGTCCGTCCACTGTATTTTGGTAGTGAAATGCAATTGGTTCTAGCTTACTTAACCAGGTTAGGTCTTGGATATAAGTCTGCTTGTAGCCATCTTTTACAATAACAAAGAAGTCTAAATCTGAGTACTGATCCAATCGTTCTCTTTCTGTTCCGCAAGAACCAAGCGCCAGCAAAGCTAGTGCTTGGTTCGAATCTTTTAGAGACTGACCAATCTCATCTAGTCTTTGTAACAGCAATTCTGTTTTATTCATATCGATACCTCATTCTTTCTTGTTTAACAGAAATTATACATTAAGCGCTTTCAAATGTCAATTTTATCTAATCTTAGCTATATAGATTGTATTATTTTCGATATTTTTTTGCTATAATAAATTAAATCATTTTATGGAGGTTTTCTCATGTTATCAAGAGTTGAAAAATTTGAAGTAGCCTTAAAACAGACAGAGTGTGATGCTGTCTTAGTAACCAATCTGAAGAATATTTACTATCTGACTGGTTTCAGCGGGACAGAGGCGACAGTTTTCATCAGTAAAAAGCGCCGGATTTTTCTGACGGATTCTCGTTATACTCTTATTGCCAAGGGCGTGGTTGAGGGCTTTGACATTGTGGAAACGCGCGATGCGGTTGGTGAAATTGCTAAAATTATAGCGGACGACAAGCTGGAAAAAATTGGCTTTGATGACGAGATTTCCTATGCTTACTTCAAGATGCTGGAAAGTGTGTTTGCTGGTCATGAGCTGGTTCCAATGACTGGTTTTATTGAAAATCTGCGGATGATCAAGGATGAGCAAGAAATCGCAACCATTCGTAGGGCCTGCCAGATTTCTGACCAAGCCTTCCTAGATGTACTGGATTTTATCAAGCCCGGTGAGACGACTGAGCTAGCCGTTATGAACTTTTTAGATGCCCGTATGCGCCAGCTAGGTGCTTCAGGTGCCTCTTTTGATTTTATCATCGCTTCGGGCTACCGCTCTGCTATGCCACATGGCGTGGCTAGTGACAAGGTCATTCAAAAGGGTGAAACCCTGACCATGGACTTTGGTTGCTACTACAACCACTATGTCAGCGATATGACGCGGACAGTTCATGTGGGGCAGGTGACAGATGAAGAGCGGGAGATTTATGATATTGTCCTGCGCAGCAATCAAGCCCTCATAGATGCAGCCAAGGCTGGTCTCAGTCGAATTGATTTTGACAGGATTCCGCGCCAGATTATTAACGATGCAGGCTACGGTCCTTACTTCAGCCACGGGATTGGACATGGGATTGGTTTGGATATCCATGAAATTCCTTACTTTGGCAAGTCAGAAGAGCCAATCAAGGCTGGTATGGTCTTGACTGATGAACCAGGCATTTATATTGAAGATAAATACGGGGTTCGTATTGAAGATGATATCCTGATTACAGATAACGGTTGTGAGTTATTGACACTTGCTCCAAAAGAATTGATTGTTATCTAAAAAATGAGATAAATCATTGACTTTTATATTTTAAAGGTTTATACTGATAGACGAAAACGGTA
>NZ_AJQY01000347.1:0-2647 GCF_000296875.1 Streptococcus sp. GMD1S
GCTTCGGCACGTTCAGGGTCAATCATTCCAATCAATCCAGTAAAGATCAAGTTGTTTTCAAGCTCTTCAGAAGTCAGGTTTTCTGGAATGCTGTCTACAATCTTATAAGCACCCGCAAGAACACGCAAGGCTTGGTGAGCCATTTCAGAGTTGTTTGTGTGAATTAAGTCATTAACTTTCTCATCAATCGGAGCAACATCTCCAGCCTTATCACGAGCAACACAACGTTTCAAAAGTTGGTCAGGGGCTCCCTTGACTGCTACGAGGAATTTACCATCTGGTAATGGATGAACCGTTGACATGAGTTTACGATCTGAGTCAAATGGTAACTCAGCTACACGAGGATATTGCTCTAAAAATCCTTTAACATCATAGCCCTTGTCCAAGGCATACTGGATGAAGGCTGTTTCCGTTGGATCCCCAATCAGGTTTCCTTCTGCATCAATCTTAGTATCATTAGCCAAAACAACAGAACGAAGAAGAGGCATTTCAAGACCTAGTTCAATATCATCAGCTGAATCATGTAGGACTGCATCATAGAAGACTTTTTCGACTGTCATCTTGTTCATGGTAAGCGTACCAGTCTTATCAGAAGCGATGATCTCAGTTGAACCAAGTGTTTCAACTGCTGGCAACTTACGAACGATAGAGTTTCGTTTTGCCAAAACTTGAGTACCAAGGGCAAGAACGATGGTCACGATAGCAGGAAGTCCTTCTGGGATGGCTGCAACAGCAAGCGCAACAGATGTCATCAACTCACCAAGTGGATTTTTACCTTGAATGAAGACTCCGACTACAAAAGTAACAAGGGCAATGACCAAAATTGCATAGGTCAAGACCTTAGAAAGGTTGTTCAAGTTTTGTTTGAGTGGTGTATCCGTCTCATCCGCATCTTGGAGCATGCCAGCGATATGACCCACTTCCGTGTACATACCTGTATTGACAACAACGCCAAGACCACGACCATAAGTCACATTTGAGTTTTGGAAGGCCATATTGACACGGTCACCAATACCAGCATCTGCAGAGAGCTCGACAGTCAAGTCTTTTTCGACTGGAACAGACTCACCTGTCAAAGCTGCTTCTTCGATTTTAAGAGAATTAGCTTCTAGCAATCGTAGGTCTGCTGGCACCACGTCACCTGCTTCAAGAGCAACGATATCACCTGGTACCAATTCTTTTGAATCAATCTCAGCCATATGCCCATCACGAATAACGCGAGCAGCTGGACTAGACATAGACTTGAGGGCTTCGATGGCTTCTTCTGCTTTTCCTTCTTGGTAAACACCGAAGGCAGCGTTGATGATAACCACGGCTAGGATAATGATGGCATCTGCGATATCTTCCCCACCAGAAGTTACGACTGACAAGATAGCCGCAGCAACTAGGATGATAATCATCAAATCCTTAAATTGCTCGATAAACTTGACTAGGAGTGATTTTTTCTCACCCTCTTCCAGTTCATTGCGTCCATATTCAGCTAGACGTTTCTGCGCTTCGCTTGACGAAAGACCCTGTTCAGTTGCTTCAACTGACTTCAAGACCTCTTCAGGACTTTGAGTGTAAAACGCTTGGCGTTTTTGTTCTTTTGACATGTGTCTCCTCCTTGACATTGTGTGCAAAACAAGTTCTCTTTTAGTTTTATGACAAACAAAAAGAGACCTGTTAATCATAACAAGTCTCGCTGTTTAAGATAGTGCCGGAAAACATACTTTTCAGTATACAATTCGGAATGACGACACTATCACAGGTTTCTGCCAGCTACTCCCTTGAGTAGTACTATTATATCAAAATTTGAACATTTTTCAAGGGTTTAAATCCGATGAAACAAGACTAAATTTGAATTTTCCCTTGAAAACCAGTATAATGGTAGAATACTATATGCCTAGAAAGGAAGCCCGATGAACCAATCCATGTCAAATCTCAAATTGGCAGAACGTGGAGCCATTATCAGCATTTCGACCTACCTCCTCTTGTCTGCGGCAAAATTGGCAACTGGTCACCTCCTGCATTCTTCCAGTTTGGTGGCAGATGGTTTCAACAACGTATCCGATATTATTGGAAATGTTGCTCTCTTGATTGGGATTCGGATGGCCCGCCAACCTGCAGACCGTGACCATAGCTTTGGTCACTGGAAGATTGAAGATTTGGCTAGCTTGATTACTTCCATCATCATGTTCTATGTTGGTTTTGATGTACTTCGGGACACCATTCAGAAAATCCTTAGTCGGGAACAAACACCCATTGATCCTCTGGGTGCAACTCTAGGAATCATTTCTGCAGCGATTATGTTTGTGGTCTATCTCTACAATACACGCCTCAGTAAGAAATCCAAGTCCAAGGCGCTCAAGGCTGCCGCCAAGGACAATCTTTCCGATGCTGTCACCTCGCTTGGGACTTCCATTGCTATCTTAGCCAGCAGTTTCAATTACCCTATCGTGGATAAATTGGTCGCTATCATCATCACCTTCTTTATCTTAAAAACAGCCTATGATATCTTTATCGAGTCTTCCTTCAGTCTTTCAGATGGTTTTGATGACCGTCTGCTAGAGGACTACCAAAAGGCCATCATGGAGATTCCAAAGATTAGTAAGGTCAAGTCCCAAAGAGGGCGGACCTACGGTAGCAATATCTACCTTGATATCAC
>NZ_AJQY01000348.1:0-2418 GCF_000296875.1 Streptococcus sp. GMD1S
AGGTCACAAACTTGGTGAATTTGCACCAACTCGTACTTACAAGGGTCACGCTGCAGACGACAAGAAAACACGTAGAAAATAAGGAGAACATAAATGGCAGAAATTACTTCAGCTAAAGCAATGGCTCGTACAGTACGTGTTTCACCTCGTAAATCACGTCTTGTTCTTGACAACATCCGTGGTAAAAGCGTAGCCGATGCTATTGCAATCTTGACATTCACACCAAACAAAGCTGCTGAAATCATCTTGAAAGTTTTGAATTCAGCTGTAGCTAACGCTGAAAACAACTTTGGTTTGGACAAAGCTAACTTGGTAGTATCTGAAGCATTCGCAAACGAAGGACCAACTATGAAACGTTTCCGTCCACGTGCGAAAGGTTCAGCTTCACCAATCAACAAACGTACAGCTCACATCACTGTGGCTGTTGCAGAAAAATAAGGAGGTAACATCGTGGGTCAAAAAGTACATCCAATTGGTATGCGTGTCGGCATCATCCGTGATTGGGATGCCAAATGGTATGCTGAAAAAGAATACGCGGATTACCTTCATGAAGATCTTGCAATCCGTAAATTCGTTCAAAAAGAACTTGCTGACGCAGCAGTTTCAACTATCGAAATTGAACGCGCAGTAAACAAAGTTAACGTTTCACTTCACACTGCTAAACCAGGTATGGTTATCGGTAAAGGTGGTGCTAACGTTGATGCACTCCGTGCAAAACTTAACAAATTGACTGGAAAACAAGTACACATCAACATCATCGAAATCAAACAACCTGATTTGGATGCTCACCTTGTAGGTGAAGGAATTGCTCGTCAATTGGAGCAACGTGTTGCTTTCCGTCGTGCACAAAAACAAGCAATCCAACGTGCAATGCGTGCTGGAGCTAAAGGAATTAAAACTCAAGTATCAGGTCGTTTGAACGGTGCAGATATCGCCCGTGCTGAAGGATACTCTGAAGGAACTGTTCCACTTCACACACTTCGTGCAGATATCGATTACGCTTGGGAAGAAGCAGATACTACATACGGTAAACTTGGTGTTAAAGTATGGATCTACCGTGGTGAAGTTCTTCCAGCTCGTAAAAACACTAAAGGAGGTAAATAACCAATGTTAGTACCTAAACGTGTTAAACACCGTCGTGAATTCCGTGGAAAAATGCGCGGTGAAGCAAAAGGTGGAAAAGAAGTAGCATTCGGTGAATACGGTCTTCAAGCTACAACTAGCCACTGGATCACTAACCGCCAAATCGAAGCTGCTCGTATCGCCATGACTCGTTACATGAAACGTGGTGGTAAAGTTTGGATTAAAATCTTCCCACACAAATCATACACTGCTAAAGCTATCGGTGTGCGTATGGGATCTGGTAAAGGGGCGCCTGAAGGTTGGGTAGCACCAGTTAAACGTGGTAAAGTGATGTTCGAAATCGCTGGTGTATCTGAAGAGATCGCTCGCGAAGCGCTTCGTCTTGCAAGCCACAAATTGCCAGTTAAATGTAAATTCGTAAAACGTGAAGCAGAATAAGGAGAAGGCATGAAACTTAATGAAGTAAAAGAATTTGTTAAAGAACTTCGTGGTCTTTCTCAAGAAGAACTCGCGAAGCGCGAAAACGAATTGAAAAAAGAATTGTTTGAACTTCGTTTCCAAGCTGCTACTGGTCAATTGGAACAAACAGCTCGCTTGAAAGAAGTTAAAAAACAAATCGCTCGTATCAAAACAGTTCAATCTGAAGCGAAATAATAGACTAGGGAAGGAGAAATTTCAATGGAACGCAATAATCGTAAAGTTCTTGTTGGACGTGTTGTATCTGACAAAATGGACAAGACAATCACAGTTGTAGTTGAAACAAAACGTAACCACCCAGTCTATGGTAAACGTATTAACTACTCTAAGAAATACAAAGCACATGATGAAAACAATGTTGCCAAAGAAGGCGATATCGTACGTATCATGGAAACTCGTCCGCTTTCAGCTACAAAACGTTTCCGTCTTGTAGAAGTTGTTGAAGAAGCGGTCATCATCTAATCAAACCTGAAAGGAGAAAACTGAAATGATTCAAACAGAAACTCGTTTGAAAGTCGCAGACAACAGCGGTGCGCGCGAAATCTTGACTATCAAAGTTCTTGGTGGTTCAGGACGTAAATTTGCAAACATCGGTGATGTTATCGTGGCATCTGTAAAACAAGCTACTCCTGGTGGTGCGGTTAAAAAAGGTGACGTTGTAAAAGCTGTTATCGTTCGTACTAAATCAGGTGCTCGTCGTGCTGATGGTTCATACATCAAATTTGACGAAAATGCAGCAGTTATCATCCGTGAAGACAAAACTCCTCGCGGAACACGTATCTTTGGCCCAGTTGCACGTGAATTGCGTGAAGGTGGCTTCATGAAGATCGTGTCACTTGCTCCAGAAGTACTTTAATT
>NZ_AJQY01000349.1:0-2372 GCF_000296875.1 Streptococcus sp. GMD1S
GCATTTTCACCAAGACTAGCAGTTGACATGCCTGAGTTAGACAAGAGGAAGAATACCGCAGCTGACGCAAGGAAAGCTCCAACAACCTGACCAAGGATGTAGTTGACAAGGTCTTTTGATGACAAACGTTTGTTAACAAACATAGCAATCGAAACAGCTGGGTTCAAGTGAGCACCTGAAACAGTTCCGATTGAGTAGGCTGCAACTACGATTGCCAAACCAAAGGCAAAGGCAATTCCAAGGTGACCAAGGCCATCAAGACCATTTCCAAAAACAACAGCTCCTGTTCCGATGAGCACAAGCATGAAAGTACCGATTAACTCAGCGACAAATTTTTTCATTTTCTTTCTCCTTTTTTCAAAAACTAGATACTAGTCTATCAAAAGAGGGAAAGGGTTCCAAGAAAATTTATTGGAAATTTTCTTGAAAATCATATAACTATTAGCTAATCTCTAGTATTGAAAAGACTGGATAGCGTCTTTCAAGTCATCTTGTAAACTATTTCTCTGGTCAAGTTGAACATAGACTTCCAACAGACAGGACTTAAAGTTTGAAAATTTGTAAAAATCCTCCCTTTCTTCTATCGGAAAATCAACAGCTTTTATCCAAGAAGCTACTTGCTCTTGCTCCAACTTCCCTTGTAAAATAGGTTCATAGATCACTCTTGCTAAACGCCAATCCTCATCATCTGTAAAGCGAATCGAAACTCTTTTAAATAGTTGGCCAAGTATATCAAATACTTCATGAACTCTGTTTTTAGGAAAGTCTGGATGACAAACTACCTCTGTCAGTAAATCGGCTCCATGTGCAAAAGCATGAACCCAACCATACTGACTTGAAAAACTCGTTGTATCCTTTTCTTTTGAAAGATAGTGCAAGCCTTGATTTAAAAGGACATTACGAATTTCTGCTTTTAATCCCTGATAAAAAATCGATTGCTGGTTGGCATCCGCAGACAAGAGATTTGCATAAATAAGCGCCCTAAAAGAACGTTCAAGTGTTGACAAGCCTACCTTATCAATCTCTTTATCTAACCCTCCATCAGATGAAATCCCTTCAGCAATGAAATAAAATTGTTCCTGTGTAAATAGCTCTTCCTGAATCCCTCTAGCAAAGCTTGTAAAAACAAGGTCATCGCGAATTTCTGGAGAAGGATCTCCCAAATGATCAAGCAACCATTGGATTTCTTCCTCATGATAACTTGGTTTTTCTTCTGCTATTTTTCTAAGTAACTCTTGATACATGGTCAATACCTCTACATTTCTAGCAACTGTTTAAAAAGCCAGCCCAAGATAACTTTCTATCTTATTCTTTTTTAGATAGACGTTTTCCTGCTGCAATTGCATCAGCCTCTGTCATCTCGACAACATTAGCTTTATTAGTTTTTAAAGGCATTCTATCCTTACTATACCAATAAACTTTCGCATTCCCATGGTTTGCAACATAGACAATTCTATCTTGCTGTTGGGCTTTAGTCTCAGATTCACGCACAATTCTTTTCTCTTCTTCTTTTTGAGAAATTAAAGACTCAACTGCGTCTATCCTATCGAGCAATTCTGCCTTTTTATCATTATTTTCAATCTGATTAACTGTTTCTTTAACAGACTTCACTTGACTTGCATCTTGACTTTCTTCCAATTGTTTGACTAAGGTTTCACCTTTTTCTTGCAACTCATTTACAGCTTTTTCTTTGGCAATTCTCTCTTCTTCTGCTTTTTCTTTAGCTTTTTTCTCTTCATCAACTCGTTTTGCCTCTTCTGTACTAGATGAAGCATCGGTTGTTGACTCTACTTTAGCAGTGGATGCCGCAGTTTGCTTAGTTTCTGATTGAGAAGATGAAATTTTCTTTGTGACTGTCGGAGTTTGAAGAGAAACTACAATAAAACTAACAACAAAAAGTCCTATCATTAAATTTCTTTTTCGAATATCTGGTACTTTCTTTACAAAATACCAAATACCAACTCCGCTCAAAACAAGATAGAGAGTAGGAAGAGCAATCAATAAAATGATTCCCAACAAGACTAGGCCTATTTTTATAAAACGTATTCTTTGTGAATCCTGCTCCAGCCATTTTTTAATTCTGTTCATATCCTTATCCTAAATTCCCCCTACTCTCCCAACTGGGCACTGTAGGCGATAATCTGGTCAACTGTGTCTGACAAGAATTGGATTGTATCACGGAGTGGTTTGTCTGTTGAAATATCGGCACCGATAATCATGGCTGACTCAAGCGGTGTCTTACTACCACCTGATTTAAGGAGATTGAGCCAGTCTCTAGCCCCATTCTCAGAGTTTTTCAGATGGAGATAACCTGCTGTCGAGATGACAAGACCAGCAGAGTAGGTGTAGCTATACAAGCCCATGTAATAGTG
>NZ_AJQY01000350.1:0-2156 GCF_000296875.1 Streptococcus sp. GMD1S
GAAGTGGTGCGTCAATGTTTAGAAGAAAGAGGCGTGCAGAATATCACTATTGAAGTAGATATCAGTCAAAGCAATCATGCGCAACATAGGCGGAGGGTGAGAGAGTTAGAGCAGAAGCAGGGGCATCATTAGTAAAAAGTAAAGAATGATTAAGCCCCTATGTTATTTGAAATAGAGTATTTTCTTTCCTGTTTAAATATCTTAAAAGTTTGATCCTATAAGGCTCTGTATAAACTTTACTTAGTTGTTTGGTAATTAAAAAAATTTTTCTATTAGATGCAAAATGTTTGACTTGGAGTCAACTCAAAGTTGTATAATAAGATGAATGAGTTATAGTTGCTTAAATTCAGTGAAGGAAATGAAAGGAGGCTAGTATATGAATATTAAATCTGCCAGCGACTTATTGGGAATTTCAGCGGATACGATTCGGTATTATGAGCGAGTTGGTCTTGTGCCACCGATTACTCGAACCGCGACTGGAATTCGTGACTTTCAAGATCAGGATATAGAAGCTCTGGAATTTATTAAGTGTTTTCGTTCGGCGGGTGTCTCTGTAGACAGTTTAGTTGACTATATGTCGCTTTACCAAAAGGGGGATGAAACGAGAGAGGAAAGGCTTGGTATTTTAGAAGACGAAAAGAAAAAATTAGAGAAGCGCTTGTCTCATTTACAGACGGCTTTAAATCGCTTAAATCACAAAATTAAACTTTACAAGGAAGGAAAATTTTAAATGAAATCAGCAGTATATACAAAGGCAGGTCAGGTTGGTCTTGCTAGTATTGAACGTCCGCAAATAATAGAAGCGGATGATGTGATTATTCGTGTAGTTCGTGCGTGCGTTTGTGGTTCAGATTTATGGAGGTACCGTAATCCAGAAACGAAAGCTGGACACAAAAATAGTGGACACGAAGCGATTGGGATTGTCGAAGAAACTGGGGAAGCCATTATGACGGTGAAACCAGGTGATTTTGTCATTGTCCCTTTTACCCATGGCTGTGGGGAGTGTGATGCCTGTCTTGCTGGCTTTGACGGTTCTTGCGACAATCATGTTGGTAATAACTTGGGAGGCGATTTTCAGGCGGAATATATTCGTTTTCACTATGCAAACTGGGCGCTGGTTAAAATCCCTGGACAACCTTCTGACTACACAGAAGGTATGCTCAAGTCACTTTTGACACTGGCTGATGTCATGCCGACCGGTTACCATGCAGCGCGTGTTGCTAATGTTCAAAAAGGGGATAAGGTTGTCGTTATCGGGGATGGGGCTGTTGGCCAATGTGCTGTTATTTCAGCTAAGATGCGTGGAGCGTCGCAGATTGTCCTTATGAGTCGTCATGAAGATCGCCAAAAGATGGCCTTGGAATCAGGTGCGACAGCTGTTGTGGCTGAACGTGGCGAAGAGGGAATTGCCAAAGTCCGTGAAATCCTTGGTGGTGGAGCAGATGCAGCCCTTGAATGTGTTGGGACTGAAGCAGCCGTAGATCAAGCCCTTGGGGTTCTTCACAATGGTGGACGTTTAGGATTCGTTGGTGTTCCTCATTACAATAACTGTGCGCTCGGTTCTACATTTGCCCAAAATATTTCAGTGGCAGGTGGAGCAGCCTCAGTTACTACTTATGACAAACAAGTTTTGTTAAAAGCGGTTCTTGATGGAGACATCAATCCAGGTCGCGTCTTTACTTCAAGTTATAAACTGGAAGATATCGACCAGGCTTATAAAGATATGGATGAACGCAAGACCATTAAGTCTATGATTGTGATGGATTAACAATGAAAATCCTAATGGAGAATTGAGACTCTCTATTAGGATTTTTTGCGTTGGTATATTTGTTGAGTTATGGCAGCGTACTTTCTCTCAAAGTCAGTCTGGTTCCCAGCATAGTCAGGCTAGGAATTTTCCGACCATGGAGAACTTCCTTATTAAGAATATCCATACCTGCTCGGCCCATTTCCTCGGTATAGACAGTGATACTGGAGAGGGGAGGATAGACCTGCTTGGTCAGGCTAGTGTCGTTAAAAGAAATGAGACTGACGCGGTCTGGTAGGCTAATTCCAGCTTCTTGAAGGGCACGGAGGGCGCCGATGGCTAAACTATCGCTAGCAGCGAAAAAGGCTGGTGGGAGTTGTTCTCCTAGCTTGTGAATGGCCTCCTTCAT
>NZ_AJQY01000351.1:0-2136 GCF_000296875.1 Streptococcus sp. GMD1S
ATCCATGCGCCTCCTCCAAATACTACAAGGGCTATAACTAGCCAAACCAAAGTACGTTTTTTCATCTCTTTCCTCCTATATAGCGGAATCTAAGTATATTATACCATGAATGTAAAAAAAAATACTTTTAGCAAGTATTTGAAGTCAGTGGGGAATGAATGATGTTAAATTTGAATAAAAATTATCAAAGGTTTTTAAATTACTATTACTCAAACGGTTTCCCTCCAATGCCTAGGCCATTAACTAATGTCATCGAAGCTAAATCAACTTTTCCATCATCTACAATTATCATTACATGCCAACCAGAATTATCAATGTTATTAAACGTTCCATAAACATCAATAATATCTCCTCCTCCTTGAGGTGTACCATTTCCTACCTTATCCCATTGTGTCTGTCTCCAATCAATTTGAACAGATTCAATCTTTGAATTTTTAGACTTTACAAAATCTTCTATTTCTTTTTGATGCTCCTTTAAATAAGCCAACTGCTTGGCTCGCGGACTTAGAAATAGATTTGTTTCCTGTGCTAGCCATGCGCCTCCTCCAAATACTACAATGGACAAAACCAGTAAAATCAAGGCACGTTTTTTCATATTGATACTCCTTCAGATATATCATCTCCCTCTTACAATCCCAAACTCCTTAATTAAAAACAAATTACGGATCTATTGTTGCTTTAGAAATAGAAGATTGTCATTAAAACTAGTTTAGCATAAAAGCCTCAAACAGCCTATTTCACCAATCACTCTTCTTGAAGATTTGTTAATAATTTGACCAGAAGAATTTGAGTTGAATGCAAAGAAACAATAGTGTGAATTGTGCTAAAAATCATCAAAAACACCTCATAGTGTGAATCATGAAGTGCTTGTGAACGTTGATAGTATCGTATTGATTAACGTTCTGAGGCAACTGACTTTGTCAGATTGCACCAATTTAGTATGAAAATATAAAAAAGAACACCTCGAAAGGTGCTCTCTGTAAGTATAGTAATTCTCTCGAATTAACGTTTACTAAATTGTGATGCTTTACGAGCTTTCTTAAGACCTGGTTTCTTACGTTCAACTTTACGTGAGTCACGTGTAAGAAGTCCTGCGCGTTTCAATGAATCGCGGAAGTCTGGGTCTACTTGAAGAAGGGCACGAGCGATACCGTGACGGATAGCTCCTGCTTGACCAGCGTATCCACCACCAACAACGTTAACGAAAACGTCGTATGAACCTACAGTTGAAGTAACTGCGAATGGTTGGTTGATAACAAGACGAAGGTCAGCGTGTGGGATGTACTCTTCAACATCTTTTTTGTTAACAGTGATTTTACCAGTTCCTGGAACAAGGCGAACGCGTGCAACAGCGTTTTTACGACGTCCAGTACCTGCATATTGTGCTTGTGACATACTTTATTGTTCCTTTCCTTAGATAAGTCCTGAAATATCAAGAACTTCTGGTTGTTGTGCAGCGTGAGTGTGCTCAGCTCCAACGAATACTTTCAATTTCATACCTTGAGCTCGGCCAAGAGTATTGTGTGGAAGCATACCTTTAACTGATTTTTCGATCAAACGTACTGCATTTTTAGAACGAAGTTCACCAGCAGAGATTTGTTTCAATCCACCTGGGTGGTTTGAGTGAGTGTAGTAGATCTTATCAGTTGCTTTTTTACCAGTCAATTTAACTTTTTCAGCATTGATAACGATTACGAAGTCACCTGTATCAGTGTGTGGTGTGAATGTTGGTTTGTTTTTTCCGCGAAGTACGCTAGCAACAACTGCTGAAAGGCGTCCAAGAGGTACATCAGTTGCGTCAACAACGTACCATTTGCGTTCTACTTGGCCTGGTTTAGCCATGAATGTAGTTTTGTTCATGATTTCTCCTATATGAATATCGTTTTTGTTTACAGGGCGGATGTTCCGGTCCGCGGGGTATTTGAAAGGTTCCGGGGCCTTACAAATGGGGTAAACAATACCGTCTACTATCATACCAAATTTCACTACTAAAAGTCAATAGATATGAAAAATATTTTTGCCGATTTCAGTGTTTAACATCTAGAAAAACCTCGCTTTTGCGAGGCTTTCCTATTTATAAGCTAAGGCACGTTTAAAGGTTTTCCAGATTCCCAAATCATCCGTTTGAAGGACTAG
>NZ_AJQY01000352.1:0-2128 GCF_000296875.1 Streptococcus sp. GMD1S
CAGGCTGACAAGGAGCTTTACTCTAAGGAGATGCGCAAGACAGTTGAAAATCAAGAAAATCTCACCCTTCGTCAAACCATGATTGATGAAATTTTGGTGGAAGATGGCAAGGTTGTCGGTGTGCGTACAGCTACCCATCAAGAGTATGGAGCAAAAGCGGTTATTGTAACCACAGGAACAGCCCTCCGTGGGGAAATCATCATCGGAGACCTCAAGTACTCATCAGGTCCTAATCACAGTCTTGCTTCTATTAACCTAGCTGATAATCTCAAGGAATTGGGCCTCGAAATCGGTCGTTTCAAGACAGGAACCCCTCCACGTGTCAAGGCTTCCTCTATCAACTACGATGTGACAGAGATTCAGCCAGGAGATGAAGCACCAAATCACTTCTCATATACTTCACGTGATGAGGACTATGTCAAGGATCAAGTGCCATGCTGGTTGACCTATACCAATGGTACCAGTCATGAAATTATCCAAAATAACCTCCATCGTGCGCCTATGTTTACAGGTGTGGTCAAGGGAGTGGGACCTCGTTACTGTCCGTCAATTGAGGACAAGATTGTGCGCTTTGCGGACAAGGAACGCCACCAACTTTTCCTTGAGCCAGAAGGGCGCAATACAGAGGAAGTTTATGTTCAAGGTCTATCAACCAGTCTGCCAGAGGATGTACAGCGTGACTTGGTTCATTCTATCAAAGGTCTGGAAAATGCAGAGATGATGCGAACAGGTTATGCCATTGAGTACGACATGGTCTTGCCACACCAGTTGCGTGCGACTTTGGAAACCAAGAAAATCTCAGGACTCTTTACTGCTGGTCAGACAAATGGAACGTCAGGTTACGAAGAAGCTGCTGGCCAAGGGATTATCGCTGGTATCAATGCGGCTCTAAAAATCCAAGGCAAGCCTGAATTGATTTTGAAGCGCAGTGACGGCTATATCGGGGTCATGATTGACGACTTGGTGACCAAGGGAACTATTGAACCCTATCGTCTCTTGACCAGTCGTGCTGAATACCGTCTCATCCTCCGTCATGACAATGCTGATATGCGTTTGACTGAGATGGGTCGTGAGATTGGTCTCGTTGATGATGAACGCTGGGCCCGTTTTGAGATTAAGAAAAATCAATTTGACAATGAGATGAAACGCCTAGACAGCATCAAACTCAAGCCAGTCAAGGAAACGAACGCTAAGGTTGAAGCGATGGGATTCAAGCCGCTGACAGATGCAGTGACAGCCAAGGAATTCCTTCGCCGTCCAGAAGTCTCTTACCAAGATGTGGTGGCCTTTATCGGACCAGCTGCAGAGGACTTGGATGACAAGGTCATTGAATTGATTGAAACAGAGATCAAGTACGAGGGTTATATTTCCAAAGCCATGGATCAGGTTGCCAAGATGAAACGCATGGAAGAAAAACGCATTCCAGCCAATATCGACTGGGATGACATTGACTCGATCGCAACAGAAGCCCGTCAGAAGTTCAAACTCATCAATCCAGAAACCATCGGCCAAGCCAGCCGTATTTCGGGAGTAAATCCAGCAGATATTTCTATTTTGATGGTCTATCTTGAAGGTAAAAATCGTAGTATTTCTAAGAATCAAGAAAAGAAAGCATAGAGAAAAACAGCTCCGAAGACGGGGCTGTTTTGTTGCTTTATTCTTCATCTGGTGTGAGGATCATCGGAATGATGATCGGTTCACGTTCTGTATTTTCATAGAGGAATGGTCGAATGGCGTTGACAATAGCACCATTGACAGATTGGATGCTAGCATCTTTGTTTTTCAATGCGATACGAATGGCATTGAAGAGGATGCGCTGACTTTGACGAATCAAGTCGCCAGACTCTCTCATGTAGACAAAGCCTCGACTGAGGATGTCTGGACCAGACAGAATCATCTGCGATTTGAAGTCAACAGTTGCGACTGCAAGTACGACACCGTCTTCGGATAGATCTCTACGGTCTTTGAGGACGGCTGCACCGATTTCGCCGATACGATTTCCATCGACATAGATGTCTTGGGCATTGAAATGACCTGCGATACGAGCTGAGTTAGCAGTAAGGGCAAGCACGTCACCATTGCTCATGATAAAGATATTGTCCTTCTCGACACCAGTATCCACCGCTAG
>NZ_AJQY01000353.1:0-2114 GCF_000296875.1 Streptococcus sp. GMD1S
ATACTCCATTAGATAGCCACGGTGCCTACTCTGGTTCTGCCATGCAGTTTGGCGATCAGTTGTTCCTATTTTATACTGGAAATGTCCGTGATGAAAACTGGATCCGTCACCCCTACCAGATCGGGGCTCTTTTAGATAAGGATGGCAAGATTACAAAAATTGACAAGATCTTGATTGACCAGCCATCAGACTCTACTGATCACTTCCGTGACCCACAAATTTTCAACTTTAAGGGGCAATATTATGCTATCGTGGGTGGACAGGACTTGGAGAAAAAAGGCTTTGTTCGTCTCTACAAGGCTATAGATAATGATTACACCAACTGGCAAGCAGTTGGTGACCTAGACTTTGCCAACGACCGTACTGCCTATATGATGGAATGTCCAAATCTGGTCTTTATCGGTGAACAACCTGTACTTCTCTACTGCCCGCAAGGATTGGATAAGAGTGTTCTAGACTATGATAATATCTATCCAAACATGTACAAAATCGGGGCTTCTTTTGATCCTGAAAATGCTAAAATGGTAGATGTCTCTCCATTGCAAAATCTAGACTATGGTTTCGAAGCCTATGCAACGCAAGCCTTCAACGCTCCAGACGGACGCTCTCTAGCAGTTAGTTGGCTTGGACTACCAGATGTAGTCTACCCATCTGATCGTTTTGACCACCAAGGAACTTTCTCATTGGTCAAGGAACTCACTATCAAAGATGGCAAACTCTACCAATACCCTGTCGCAGCTATCAAGGACCTTCGTGTCTCTGAAGAACCCTTTTCAAATCGTGCTCAAACCAATAACAGCTATGAACTCGAGCTCAACTTGGAAGCCAATAGCCAGAGCGAGATTGTCTTACTTGCCGACAAAGAAGGCAAGGGACTTTCAATCAACTTTGACCTTGTAAATGGTCAAGTGACAGTGGATCGTAGCCAGGCTGGTGAGCAGTACGCCCAAGAATTTGGAAGCACTCGTTCTTGCCCAATCGACAAGCAAACTACTACTGCTAACATCTTCATCGACAATTCTGTTTTTGAAATTTTTATCAATAAAGGAGAAAAAGTATTTTCTGGTCGCGTCTTTCCGAATGCCGATCAAAATGGTATCCTGATCAAATCTGGAAACCCAACCGGAACCTACTATGAATTAGATTATGGTCGCAAAACTAACTGATGTCGCAAAACTTGCTGGTGTCAGCCCTACTACCGTTTCTCGGGTTATCAATAAAAAAGGTTATCTGTCTGAAAAAACCATTCTCAAGGTCAATGAAGCCATGAGAGAATTGGGCTATAAGCCCAACAATTTAGCTCGTAGCCTCCAAGGAAAATCAGCTAAGTTGATTGGCTTAATTTTCCCAAATATTTCCAATGTTTTCTATGCAGAATTGATTGATAAGTTGGAACACCAACTCTTTAAAAATGGATACAAGACCATCATCTGTAACAGCGAGCACGACTCTAAGAAGGAACGGGAGTACATCGAAATGCTAGAGGCCAATCAGGTCGACGGTATCATTTCTGGTAGTCATAACTTGGGAATTGAAGACTACAATCGTGTAACAGCGCCAATCATTTCCTTTGACCGAAACTTGTCTCCAGACATTCCTGTTGTCTCCTCTGACAACTACGGTGGCGGGGTTCTCGCTGCCCAAACCTTGGTCAAGACAGGTGCCCAGTCTATTATCATGATTACAGGGAATGACAATTCCAATTCGCCTACTGGACTGCGTCATGCTGGTTTTGCCTCTGTACTCCCAAAAGCGCCTATTATCAATGTTTCGAGTGACTTTTCTCCCGTCAGAAAGGAAATGGAAATCAAGAATATCTTGACTCATCAGAAACCAGATGCTATCTTTGCTTCAGATGATCTGACAGCCATCTTGGTTATCAAAATAGCTCAGGAACTGGGAATCTCTGTTCCTGAAGAGCTCAAAGTCATCGGCTATGATGGGACTTACTTTATCGAAAACTACTACCCTCAACTGGCGACCATCAAGCAACCCTTGGAAGAGATTGCCCAACTCACTGTTGATCTTCTCTTGCAGAAGATCGAAGGCAAGGAAGTCGCGACAACTGGTTACTTCTTACCAGTCACCCTATTACCTGGAAAAAGTATTTAAGT
>NZ_AJQY01000354.1:0-2101 GCF_000296875.1 Streptococcus sp. GMD1S
CGCTGGTCTGGCTATGCCTTTCCAGGAGGACATGTTGAGAATGGCGAGGCCTTTGCTGAGTCTGTCATTCGTGAGATTTATGAAGAAACTGGTCTAACGATTCAGAATCCCCAACTGGTCGGTATTAACCTGCTCCGTGAAGGGATTGACGTTCCCGAAGTGAGATTGGTGCTATTCTAGATGCTGACAAGGAAAGTTTCCTTCGTAACGAACGCGGTCTCATCCAGACCATTGGTCGTGCGGCCCGTAATAGCGAAGGACATGTTATCATGAATGCGGACACGATGACTCAGTCTATGCAAAGTGCCATCGATGAAACGGTCCGCCGTCGGAAAATTCAAAAGAAATCCGTGATCTAATCGCTGTAACCAAGGCAGTTGCCAAGGAAGAGGACAAGGAAGTCGATATCAATAGCCTCAATAAACAAGAACGCAAAGAACTCGTCAAAAAACTCGAAAAACAAATGCAAGAAGCCGTCGAAGTACTTGACTTTGAACTAGCAGCTCAGATCCGTGATATGATGCTCAAAGTGAGAACGTTGGGGTAGGAAAGAAAGGAAAAAGATGAACTATAAAGAAGAATTTTATGGTTTTTACAGAGAACCATTTAATAAAGAAAATATGACAAGTGAGAATACAATTATTGTGTTTGATACCAACTCATTGCTTAATGTATTTAGATTTACACCAGAAGCATCAAAAGAATATTTTGAGATAATTCAAAGTATTCAAGATAAAATTTATATTCCATATCTTGTAGCTTTAGAATTTCACTTTCATAAATCTGAAGCGTTATTATTAAATGAAGTCAACGTAACAAAATTTAAAAATAATTTTAGCAAGAATTGGAATAAAGTGAAGTCGGAAGCAGCAAAAACACTATTTTCAGGTCTTTCGTATAGAAATGATAAAGATAATAAAGAATTGATCACTTATTTGTCAGATTTACTGAACTCAAAAGAACTTGATATAGAAAATAAATTAGTTGAGAAGATTTCCTCAATAAGTAAGAACCAAACTAATATTTTTAATGCATTGGTTGAAATTATACAAAGTAAAACAGGAGAGCGATATGAACAAAATACGATTATAAATATTGAAAAGGAAGGAGATGAAAGATATAAAAATGAGATACCACCTGGTTTTAATGATGCTAATAAAAAATTATCAAGAAGTTATAATGGTATAAAGTACCAACAGAAGTTTGGAGATTTAATTATTTGGAAGGATATAATTATCAAAGCAAAGGAAGATAAAATCAAAAATGTAATTTTTGTGACCTCTGATGGTAAACGGGATAGTAAAACCGATTTAAACCATAAAGTTTGTGTTGGAAAAGATGGAAATGGTAAGGAGAAATATCAGATTATCGGTCCAAGAATTGAACTTATAGAGGAAATGAAAAATGAGACTGGGGCAGATTTTTATTTAATGGATGAACTGGAATTCATGAAACACTTCTCACAAGAGGAAGTACCATCTCGAGTATTTAAATCTATTAGTGATACATTACTCGATTTTGCTAAAATAGTATCTACTTCTTTAAATAACGACGATGTAGTAAAACCTTTTGTGAGAGCATCTTCTCAATCAGTAAACAATAGACCCTCCGTAATTAAAAGGCGAAAAGTCACAGATATTTCTGAATTATTAAAAATTGTAGAAAATGATTATGAAATTAGTGATGTAATAGAGGAATACTTAAAAACAGAACTTCCAAACATGGATTTTGAAAATAAGTATGGTGATTTAGGTTGGGGAGAATTTGAATACGTAACTATTACAGAAGTGGAGATTGAAAAATACACGTTTGAAGATGACTTTTATGAAATTAAGTGTATAGCAAGCATTGATGTGAATATAGACTTTAATATTGTTACCAAGAATCCTTTCTACGAAGAACCTGAAGATCCAGAATTTGAATATGAGTCATCGGAAATAGATGGTACTTTTGAGATATCATTTATTTATGACTTAGATTATGACACTTTTGATGATATAGAAATAATTGATTTCTATATTTAAATATTTAGAAAGCGAGCAAAGCTATGTCCCGTGCCCAAGCAACTATTTTAACCAATATCTGTCTGATTGAAGACCTC
>NZ_AJQY01000355.1:0-1776 GCF_000296875.1 Streptococcus sp. GMD1S
CTAGTAACGGCTATCACAGCTTTGATTTAAAAAGAAGACTGGTTTCAGTCTTTTTTTCGTATATATAAAAGTAAGTTTAGTGCTATTATTATCCAGAGGGTTCCAAACTTTTTGCCTCCTTTTTAGTATAATAGAAGTAATAAATCAATCGAGGTAAAGTGATGACAGAAATACTACAATTTCCAGAAGGATTCCTCTGGGGTGGTGCTACGGCAGCTAATCAATGTGAGGGTGCTTATAATCAAGATGGCCGTGGTCTTGCTAATGTGGATGTGGTACCGATTGGTCCAGACCGTGAGGCTATTATTACAGGTCAGAAAAAGATGTTTTCGTTTGAGGAGGGCTATTTTTACCCAGCAAAGGAAGCCATTGATATGTACCATCATTACAAGGAAGATATTGCGCTTTTTGCAGAAATGGGATTTAAAACCTATCGACTTTCCATTGCTTGGACTCGGATTTTTCCTCAAGGTGACGAAGCAGAGCCAAATGAAGTTGGTCTAGCTTTTTATGAGGATTTATTTAAGGAATGCCACAAGTATGGAATTGAACCACTGGTGACCATCACGCATTTCGATTGCCCCATGCACTTAATTAGGGAGTACGGTGGTTGGCGCAATCGTCGTATGTTGGACTTTTACGCAAATCTCTGTCACACCCTCTTTACCCGTTACAAGGGCTTGGTCAAGTACTGGCTCACCTTCAACGAAATCAATATGATTCTGCATGCCCCCTTTTTAGGAGCTGGGATTTGTTTTGAAGAAGGAGAAAATCAAGAACAGATCAAATACCAAGCAGCCCACCATGAGCTGGTAGCCTCGGCTATGGCGACTAAAATTGCTCACGAAATTGATCCAGAAAACAAGGTGGGATGTATGTTGGCAGCAGGACAATACTATCCCAACACTGCCCATCCGAGAGACTACTGGGCAGCTATGGAGGAAGACCGTAAGAGTTACTTCTTCATTGACGTCCAAGCGCGTGGGGAATACCCAAACTATGCCAAGAAACAGTGGGAGCGTGAGGGGATAGAAATTGAAATGACGGCAGAGGATTTGGATTTGTTGAAGAATCACACTGTTGATTTTGTTTCCTTCTCTTACTATGCGAGTCGAGTGGCCTCAGGCGATCCAGAAGTGACGAATCTGACCGCTGGAAATGTCTTTGCCTCTATCAAAAATCCTTATCTAGAATCCTCTGAATGGGGTTGGCAGATTGACCCACTGGGGCTTCGTATCACCCTCAATGCTATCTGGGATCGTTATCAAAAGCCTATGTTCATCGTAGAAAATGGCCTCGGTGCTATGGACACGCCAGATGAAAATGGATACGTAGCAGATGACTATCGGATTGCTTATCTAGAAGCCCACATCAAGGCTATGCGAGATGCTATTTACCAAGATGGCGTTGAATTGCTTGGTTATACGACTTGGGGTTGTATAGATCTGGTTTCTGCTGGAACAGGCGAAATGAACAAGCGTTATGGTTTTATCTATGTGGATCGTGATAATGCAGGTCAAGGAAGTCTCAAACGGAGCAAGAAGAAATCCTTCTACTGGTACAAGGATGTCATTGCCAGCAATGGTGCAAGTATTAAGTAGAGCACATTTGTTCACTATTTTTATAAAATCTTCTCCCTACTTTATAAGATGTGAAAAAGAGTTCAATTAGACCTGGCTTTTTGCTATAATGAAGTGAGAAAAATAGACAGGAGATCAAGATGTCAGAACCATTATTTTTACAATCAGTTATGCAAGAAAAAATCTGGGGTGGAAC
>NZ_AJQY01000356.1:0-1702 GCF_000296875.1 Streptococcus sp. GMD1S
TTCAATGAACTTGTCATTCTCTTATTCTTATGCAATTGTCTGATTGAGTAGCATGACTTCCTAGCTTAGATGGCTTGCAGCACCGCCAATTCTCTGGACTAAGACAACTGAAAATCAATTCTCAACTTTCTTATTATATCGTTTTTTGAGTTCTGCGTCAACTGGGAATCATCTCCATTGAATCAGACCCATTCCCTACATCTCAGATTACTTTTTCAGAATATATTTTTTCTTACTGCTATCACTCTTTTTATCCCAACTTTTATCCCAAAGTTTTGAATTGCTAAAGATAGCTTCGAAAATATTTACAAATATAAAGTACCCTATCACCAAATATATGGAATCCGTTGTTAGGTATTGTCTATCCAAGCCATCCTTTAAATGGATTAGTATAGCTGTTTGTTGAACAATCAAAAAGGTTGGCCAATAACTTTTTTTGAAAAAAGTAGATATTTTCATCTTTGTTACCGCTTTCTATTCGTATAAACTTAGTATACTACTAGGCAAGCAAATAAGCAACTCGAATAGAAAAAGATAAGGCTGTAAAAGTTAACTTCTATTAAAAAAACGAACCAGCTTAACTGATTCGTTTCGTGTCTGCTAACTTCTACTTCCGATACATCTTAAATTGTAGGAAGAGATCGCTATATTTGCCTGTCCATTTATGGTCGAATTTCTCATAAACTTCTAGGTGTTTCATGGTATCAGCGTCTGGATAGAAAGATTTGTCTTCCTTGGTCTCCTCTGGGAGCATTTCCTTAGCTGGTAGGTTTGGTGTTGAATAGCCCACATACTCGGCATTTTTGAGAGCATTTTCGGGTTTCAACATAAAGTTGATAAAGGCATAGGCCGCATCTTGGTTTTTCACGGTTTTTGGAATGACCATGTTATCAAACCAGAGGTTACTTGCTTCTGTCGGAACGACATACTTGAGGTTAGGATTTTTCTCCAACATCTGGCTGGCTTCTCCTGAGAAGGTCACACCAATAGCAGCATTGTTCTGGATCATGTAACCCTTCATCTCGTCCGCCACAATGGCCTTGATATTTGGAGTCAGTTTATAGAGCTTATCCACTGTCTCTTCCAACTGCTGAGGATCCTTGGAGTTGAGGCTGTAACCAAGTGAGTTAAGTCCGAATCCCAGCACCTCACGCGCCCCATCAAAGAGCATGATGGAATCCTTGTACTCTGGCTTCCAGAGGTCATCCCAATGCTCAGGCGCCTCCTCTACCATGGTTTCATTGTAGACAATTCCCAAGGTTCCCCAGAAGTAAGGAATGGAGAATTTATTGCCTGGGTCAAAAGACTGGTTGAGGAACTCTGGTCCGATATTTTCAATCCCTTCAATTTTTGAATAATCAAGAGGTACTAAGAGGTCTTCATCCTTCATCTTGTTGATCATGTACTCACTCGGGATGGCAATATCGTAGGTCGTTCCACCCTGCTTGATTTTGGTATACATGGCTTCGTTGGAGTCAAAGGTCTCATACTGGACTTGGATTCCTGTCTCTTCAGTGAATTGCTCCAAGAGTTCTGGATCGATATAGTCTCCCCAGTTGTAGATAACCAATTTTTGACTATCTCGACTATTGATTTTACTATCTAAATGAGTCGCAATTCCCCACAAGATCAGGATAATGGCTACGATTCCTGCTAAAAATGAATAGAGTTTTTTCATGCTTGCTCCTCCTTCTCACGTGAG
>NZ_AJQY01000357.1:0-1646 GCF_000296875.1 Streptococcus sp. GMD1S
TTATCAGGCGTTTCTCGATAAAAGGCATCAGTCGTCCAAGACTTGGTGCGGATATGCTCGACGCAAGATTTGTTCAAAGCTTCTTCCATAGTTAAGAGCAAAGTTTCATCATAAGCTATCTCATCACTTGGAGGAGCGTAATGGTAACTTGTACCTTCATCACGTAGAGCTGAACTTGGTAGGATAATCTTATCTGCCTGAATAGACTGATCTAGAACTCCGCAAGAACCCAAAACAACAAAGTTCTTAAATCCTCTTGCTTTGAGTTCTTCTAAGAGTCCAACAACCATCGGGGCTCCAATCGTAGCTATAGCAACGGCTACCTTACTCCCATCTTTTTCATAGATATACCATGGAAATCTACCATTTAGATTGGTTAGATAGCCACCTTCATAAACATCTTCAAACTGCTTTACTCGTTCAACGATTTCTCCATTAAAAGATAAAATAATCGTGTCACAGACTTCTCCACCATCACGAATACTTCGATCAGTTGGTTCGATAACAGCAGGTACATTTTCGAATTCTTCTAATAGCATTTTTCTATTCTTTCTCATTCAGATAAACTACCTGTGTCTGTTTGATAAAGCCGATTTTTTCATACAAGCGCTTGGCACCTACGTTGCTATCTTCCACGGCAATCTGAAATTCCTTGTCATTTTGCTCAATTAGTTGGTTGACAAGGGATTTTGCTAAATAGCTTCCATAGCCTTTTCCACGTTCAGGTTCCGATATTGCTAAACCGTAGAAGTAATTCGTATCGCTCGATAAATCAATCGTGCAAGTTCCAATGACCTGACCGTTTTTTAATAAAATATATAAGCGACTTTCCGGATCTTTCAGAGCTTCAGCGACATATCTATCCACAACTTCTCTCGATTCATGTTCCTCTGAAAATACCTGAAATTTTAACTGACTAATTTGATCTTGATACGAACTATCTGCTAACATAACTTCCAGATTGGAAAGCTTTTCTAACGGATAAGGCCTTCTATCCTTGCCTAACCAGGTTTCTGTATCCTCGTCCTCGACCAATCCCCAGTTGCTGACAAAATCAGGATGGCGGTCTAGAAAAACACGCTCTGTCTGAAAAGTAACTGAATGAATCGGAAAAGAAGCTGTTTCTCTCTCAAAACTAGTAAACAATGCACGCGCAATCCCCTGACGGCGATGATCTGGATGAACCAGTATCGTCACTTCTACATCTTGGTCATCTGCATAGACAGTTAATAAACCAACAAGTTCGCCTTTTTCATAATAAAGGAAAAAGGCGGGCATGTTTGGATCAAAATTAAGCATGTTAGAGAGATAGGGATCACGATAGGTACTGTCATAGTTTTGGCAACAGTTAATTAGTTTTTTCGCCTCAGATAACTCCTCTTGGCTTAACTTGTTTCTTGCTTGAATCATATAGCTATCCTCTACAAACCAGACGATCTGTGGCTGGCTTCACGGGCATGCTCTAGCTTGTCTAGATAGTATTTCCGTTTCTCCTCTACCTCGTGAATGGTTGGCTCGTCTTTCTCACCATGAACACGGACGATCCTGGCCGGAATACCGACAACCGTCACATCACTAGGTACATCAGATACAACCACTGCACCCGCCCCAACTTTGGCTTTCTCTCCAATTTCAATAGGGCCAAT
>NZ_AJQY01000358.1:0-1643 GCF_000296875.1 Streptococcus sp. GMD1S
CAGTAGGGGATACGGTCAAAGGTTTTGCCTACACGGATATGAAGCAAAAACTCCGCCTGACAACATTAGAAGTGACTGCAACTCAGGACCAATTTGGTTGGGGAACCGTAACGGAAGTTCGTAAAGACTTGGGTGTCTTTGTGGATACAGGTCTGCCCGATAAGGAAATCGTTGTGTCACTCGATATTCTTCCAGAGCTTAAAGAACTCTGGCCTAAGAAGGGTGACCGACTCTATATCCGCCTTGAAGTGGACAAGAAAGACCGAATCTGGGGACTCTTGGCGTATCAGGAAGACTTCCAATGTCTGGCTCGTCCTGCTTACAACAACATGCAGAATCAAAACTGGCCAGCCATTGTTTACCGTCTCAAGCTGTCAGGAACCTTTGTTTACCTACCAGAGAATAACATGCTTGGTTTCATTCACCCAAGTGAGCGCTACGCAGAGCCACGTTTGGGGCAAGTGTTAGATGCGCGTGTCATTGGTTTCCGCGAGGTTGATCGCACTCTTAATCTTTCTCTCAAACCACGTTCTTTTGAGATGTTGGAAAATGATGCCCAGATGATTTTGACTTACTTGGAAAGCAATGGCGGATTTATGACCTTGAATGATAAGTCATCCCCTGAGGACATCAAAGCAACCTTTGGCATTTCTAAAGGTCAGTTCAAGAAAGCACTCGGTGGTTTGATGAAGGCTGGCAAAATCAAGCAAGATCAGTTTGGGACAGAGTTGATTTAGGCCTTATAGACATGATAAAGAAACTTGAAGAAATGAGTTTAGAGGAACTCTGGCAACTTTTTCCGATTTTTTTAGTAGAGCACAAGCCAGAGTGGAAAGACTGGTATGAATCGGAAAAAGCAAATCTGAAAAAAATATTGGGTGCAAATGTTATTAAAAGAATAGAACATATCGGTAGCACTGCTATCCCTAATATTTGGGCCAAAAATATCGTTGATATTCTGTTAGAAGTAGGTAGAATAGAGGATTTAGCAAGAGTCAGGGATTTATTGGTGAAGAATGGGTGGCTAGTGATGTCGGAGAGTCCTAACAGGATTTCGCTAAATAAAGGATATACAGAGCAGGGATTTGCTGAGAAAGTTTTTCATTTACATTTGCGAATGACGGGAGATCATGACGAGATTTATTTTAGAGATTATCTCTGCCAGCATCCAGATATTGCCCAAGCGTATCAGGAATTAAAACTAAGTTTGTGGAAAAAATTTGAACACAATCGAGACGGCTATACAGATGCGAAAACAGATTTTATAAACCACTACGTTTCAGAGGCTAAGTCCAGTAATTTTCAAGAATCAGAAAAGTGTCATCAAAAAACTCTTGATAGGAGAAAGAATTGAGAAAATCATTTTACACTTGGCTCATGACCGAGCGCAATCCTAAAAGTAATAGCCCTAAAGCCATCTTGGCAGACCTCGCTTTTGAAGAGTCAGCTTTTCCAAAACATACAGATGATTTTGATGAGGTGAGTCGCTTTTTGGAGGAGCATGCCAGCTTCTCTTTTAACCTAGGAGACTTTGACGCCATCTGGCAAGAATACTTAGAACACTAGAGACAATGAGATGAGGCTAGTATTGCAATCAATAAAACAATCACACCAACTGTCAAATAGCTGTCAGCAACATTGAA
>NZ_AJQY01000359.1:0-1643 GCF_000296875.1 Streptococcus sp. GMD1S
ATTAACTAGCAAGTGCAACTTGCAAACTACTAGTAAGAGGAGAAAAACAAAATGGTTATGACTGACCCAATCGCAGACTTCCTAACTCGTATTCGTAACGCTAACCAAGCGAAACACGAAGTACTTGAAGTACCTGCATCAAACATCAAAAAAGGGATTGCTGAAATCCTTAAACGCGAAGGTTTTGTTAAGAACGTAGAAATCATCGAAGATGACAAACAAGGCATCATCCGTGTATTCCTTAAATACGGACCAAACGGTGAAAAAGTTATCACTAACTTGAAACGTGTTTCTAAACCAGGACTTCGTGTCTACAAAAAACGTGAAGATCTTCCAAAAGTTCTTAACGGACTTGGAATTGCTATCCTTTCAACTTCTGAAGGTTTGCTTACTGATAAAGAAGCTCGCCAAAAGAACGTTGGTGGAGAAGTTATCGCTTACGTTTGGTAAAATCTAGATACAAAGAGCGTCATGGGCAATGTGATAATAGGAAATCTGACAAAAAGTGTTAACACTCTAGGAAGATTTGTCTTTTTCACACAGACCATAGCTCGTGTTCAATTTAGCTGATTTACTGATCAGCTAAATAGAGAGTAAATTAGTTTAGGAGAAAAAGATGAAAGCTACTGAATTGAATGAAAAACTTATTGTTGCAGAAGACGCTTTGGCTGAATTGTCAAAAGATGACCTTGTATCTCTTTTATGTGAAATTGGTTATAGTCCTGCGGCTATTGATGTATTGACAGAATATCAGGAGTTTGTCAAAGCTTTTCGAAAGAAACTAGGTTTGCTCTAATCCGAATGCCCCCCGTGAAAACTGGCCATTCTGGCCTGACAATTTAACAGGAGAAAATAAACATGTCACGTATTGGTAATAAAGTTATCGTGTTGCCTGCTGGTGTTGAAATCACTAACAATGACAACGTTGTAACTGTAAAAGGACCTAAAGGAGAACTTACTCGTGAGTTCTCAAAAGATATTGAAATTCGTGTGGAAGGTACTGAAGTAACTCTTCACCGTCCAAACGATTCAAAAGAAATGAAAACAATCCACGGAACTACTCGTGCCCTTTTGAACAACATGGTTGTTGGTGTATCAGAAGGATTCAAGAAAGAACTTGAAATGCGCGGGGTTGGTTACCGTGCACAACTTCAAGGATCTAAACTTGTTTTGGCTGTTGGTAAATCTCATCCAGACGAAGTTGAAGCTCCAGAAGGAATTACTTTTGAACTTCCAAACCCAACAACAATCGTTGTTAGCGGAATTTCAAAAGAAGTAGTTGGTCAAACGGCTGCTTACGTACGTAGCCTTCGTTCACCAGAACCATATAAAGGTAAAGGTATCCGTTACGTTGGTGAATTCGTTCGCCGTAAAGAAGGTAAAACAGGTAAATAATGTTGAGTGGTTGATTTTTAACCACCAACCTATTTTCCAACTTAGTGCATAGCACACGATTTAAAACTAAAGAGGTGAAAACTGTGATTTCTAAACCAGATAAAAACAAACTCCGCCAAAAACGCCACCGTCGCGTTCGCGGAAAACTCTCTGGAACTGCTGATCGCCCACGTTTGAACGTATTTCGTTCTAATACAGGCATCTACGCTCAAGTGATTGATGACGTAGCGGGTGTAACGCTCGCAAGT
>NZ_AJQY01000360.1:0-1512 GCF_000296875.1 Streptococcus sp. GMD1S
TTTTCAATCTCTGCTAGCAATTCAGCAGACAAGTTAAATTCATTAAATTTCACGTTTTTCTTCTTTCTAAAGATGGTGCGAAGCCATCCTATAGCGCTTAGTATATACTTTTCTTTTCATGACGTATCTTCAACAAAAATGAGATACCGTGTTGCTTCTTTTCCACGAAAGAAAAGTACTAGTTTCTTTGCAACCTATCTAGTATAACACAAGAGCGGGGCAAAAGATAGTAGAATCCTTAAGGAAAATCATGTAAACGATTTTCCACAAATATAAATACAGCCTTATATGATTCGTTTCTCCGTAGCGGAATTGTGCAAAAGTTTTTTTCTTGTGCTAGAATGAAATCAAACAGGAGGATTAAAAAATGTTAACATACGATTTAATTGTTATTGGATTTGGTAAGGCTGGTAAAACACTAGCTGGTAAATTGGCTTCAGCTGGCAAAAAAGTTGCCCTCGTTGAACGTAGTAAAGCTATGTATGGCGGAACTTGTATCAATATCGGATGTATCCCAACTAAAACCTTGTTAGTTGCTGCTGAGAAAGATTTGTCTTTTGAAAAAGTCATTGCTACCAAAAATACTATCACTGGTCGCCTCAATGGTAAAAACTATGCAACTGTTGCTGGTACAGGCGTAGATATCTTTGATGCGGAAGCACACTTCCTTTCAAATAAAGTCATCGAAATCCAAGCAGGTGATGAAAAACAAGAACTGACTGCTGAAACAATTGTCATCAACACTGGCGCTGTTTCAAACGTCTTACCTATTCCTGGACTTGCTACAAGTAAGAATGTCTTTGACTCAACAGGTATCCAAAACTTGGACAAATTGCCTGAAAAACTTGGAGTACTTGGAGGTGGAAACATCGGTCTTGAATTTGCAGGACTCTACAACAAACTTGGTAGCAAGGTCACAGTTCTAGATGCCTTGGACACATTCCTTCCTCGTGCAGAACCTTCCATCGCAGCACTTGCTAAACAATACATGGAAGAAGACGGCATTGAATTGCTTCAAAACATCCGTACTACTGAAATCAAAAACGACGGTGATCAAGTGCTCGTCGTAACTGAAAACGAAACCTACCGTTTCGATGCCCTTCTCTACGCAACTGGACGCAAACCAAATGTAGAACCACTTCAACTTGAAAATACAGATATTGAACTAACGGAGCGTGGTGCTATCAAGGTCGACAAACACTGCCAAACAAACGTTCCTGGTGTCTTTGCAGTTGGAGACGTCAACGGTGGACCTCAATTCACCTACATTTCACTTGATGACTTCCGTGTTGTTTACAGCTACCTTGCTGGAGATGGCAGCTACACACTCGAAGACCGGCTCAATGTACCAAACACCATGTTCATCACACCAGCTCTTTCTCAAGTTGGCTTGACGGAAAGCCAAGCAGCTAATTTGAAACTTCCATACGCCGTTAAGGAAATCCCTGTTGCTGCCATGCCTCGTGGTCACGTAAATGGAGACCTTCGCGGAGCCTTCAAAGCTGTTGTCAA
>NZ_AJQY01000361.1:0-1436 GCF_000296875.1 Streptococcus sp. GMD1S
GCAGAAGAGTTCGTCATGGAATGGAACCAAGAAGTCTTTGAAGAAGGAAAAGTCGGTTTGGAAGAGGGAGAGTTTTATCCTTATCCGAGATACTAGGAAACTTTAAAAATAAGGAATTCAAAGAGGAGAGAGCATGTTAGAGAAAATCAAACAAATTTTTATGAGAAAGTCAGATAAATCTGAGTTTTCTTCCTCTTCTCTTCCTCGCAATCGCTTTGCGGATCTAGATTTCGAGCGAGTATTGAAGTTTGGAACTCGTCGCCTCGTTAATGAGGAGGGACTCTACGCAGAGGATGGTAAAATCACAGAACTTGAATTTCCTGAAGATTTTGCGGAATTTGAATTTCTAGTTGGTTTTAAGACGGAGGAAGAAGAGCAGTTTCAACAACTATTAGCTCGTTTAAATAGTATTGACAATGCCATTCAGTCTTGTTTGGAAAGTGAGATGCAACAACCCATCCCTCAGTTTGCCAAGGATTTGGGCTATACTCAGAAGAGGTGGGAAAGGACATTTTACTTCCATCCTTGGGTATTAAGTTTTGAGGAAAATCCGCCTAATCTTCGCTATGTTGCAGATTATGTAAATGATGAGTTTACCGTTTATTTTGCTAAAAAACATGGTAGATGGCAGGCATACTGGGATGCAGATTGCCAAAAGGTGATTGAAGAAAGCTAGCTAGGGGTTTTCTATAGAGTAGTAGTTATGATAAGAAAAGGTCATCATCATGGAATTATTGGATAAACACTTGGATTTTACGGGTTGTAAAATTGCCCTCTTTTGTGGAGATAAGCTACTGACCATCTTGCGTGATGACAAGGACAATATCCCTTGGCCCAATATGTGGGAATTGCCAGGTGGTGGTCGCGAAGGGGACGAAAGTCCTTTCGAGTGCGCAGCGCGTGAAGTTTATGAAGAACTAGGAATTCATCTGACTGAGGATTGCCTGCTCTGGAGCAAGGTCTACCCCAGCATGCTCTATGAAGGTCGGCAGTCTGTCTTTATGGTCGGTCAGCTAAGTCAAGAACAATTCGACAATATCAACTTTGGAGATGAAGGACAGGCTTATAAGCTGATGAGCATTGAGGAATTTTTGAATTCTAAACAAGCTGTGCCTCAGCTACAGGCGAGATTGAGGGATTATTTAAAAGAAAGTGAATAGAAAGGATGGTTCGGTTAAATTTCTAAACTGAACCCGCCCTAAACACTGTGCCAAAAAGATAAACTTCTCATAGACACAAGCGTCTTCAGAGAATTTCCTATTTGGCTTTGTGCATGACGGGCTTGGTATCTTAATTATGAAAACATGGCAAGAGTTAAAAGTAACGGTTAAGCGTGAGGGGGAGGAGCTGGTCTCCAATCTCTTGATTGAGTTAGGTGCCCAAGGTGTTGCGATCGAAGACAGCATGGACTATGTGGGGAATGTCGACCGTTTTGG
>NZ_AJQY01000362.1:0-1409 GCF_000296875.1 Streptococcus sp. GMD1S
ACTGCCAATGTTTTTATTTTACACCAATTAGCTTTATAAATCAAATATTTTGTTAGTAAATAGATCATAAAAGCGAACGAATAAAAGGCTGCAAGGCTAGAAAGTATTGTAGCCTTTTATTCTTCTATTCGCTAAATCTTAAAAAATAACCATCAGGATCCAAAATCGCAAATTCATGGGGATATATAAAGCTATCTCCTACTCGAAATTCTCTTTTTGTGAGGGGACGATGGATAGGATAGTCAGCTTCCAGCAGTTTTTGGTGGAGCTGAGGAACATCTGCAATGCCAAAGGAAATATTGACACCGCGCCCGAAAGGATAGGTCAGCTGAGCTAATTCTTCTGCGCTTCCTTCTTCTAGCATAAGTTGGCAGTCTTCAATCGAGAGGAAGAGAAATTTCTCCTCTGGACGCTCGTATTCGACAGAGAATCCTAGCAGGTCGCAGTAGAAGTGGCGTGATTTTTCGATGTCAGATACTACAAATTCAGGAATGACAGCTTGATAGTCCATTCGTTTTCTCCTTAGAGTTTAATCTCCAAGACAATGGGTGTGTGGTCTTGGCGAGCACCTGAGTCAATCATATCAGATTTAGTGACCTTGTCTGCGAGACGGTTACTTGTGAGCCAGTAGTCGATTCTCCAGCCAGTATTGTTGATTTTAGAAGTCTTGCTGCGCTGTGCCCACCAAGTGTAGCGTTCTGGAACATCGCCGTGAATGTGGCGGAAGGTATCAGTAAATCCAGTTGCTAAAAGGTTGGTAAATCCAGCACGCTCCTCGTCGGTAAATCCTGGTGAACGGCGGTTGCTAGCAGGATTTGCAAGGTCGATCTCATTGTGTGCCACGTTGTAGTCACCGGTCGCAAGGATTGGCTTTTCTTTGTCTAGTTCAGCCAAGTACTCAGCATATTTGACATCCCAGACTTGACGTTCTTCCAAGCGTTTGAGGCCGTCGCCAGCGTTTGGAGTGTAAACTTGGGTCACGAAAAATTTATCAAATTCTAGAGTGATGATACGACCTTCCAAGTCCATGGTAGAAGGGGCACCGATTTCTGGGAAGCTGATAGTTGGTGTAAGTTCTTTCTTATAGAGGAACATGGTTCCAGCATAGCCTTTACGGGCAGGTTCTTGGGAAGAGCGCCACGTATTTTCGTAGCCTGGGAAGAGTTCTTCTAAAATTTCCAAGTGTTTCTTTGTAGGCCCCTTGGCAGAAAGCTTGGTTTCTTGGATAGCGATGATATCAGCATTTTCGGCGACCAAGGTTTGTAGTACTTCTTGGGACAATTTGGCACGAGCTGAGTCACTAGTTAGGGCAGCATTGAGGGAATCAATATTCCATGAGATGAGTTTCATAAAGTTACCTTTTTCATTCAGATTATAGATTTTATTATACCAAAAAAAGGTCCATTTCC
>NZ_AJQY01000363.1:0-1359 GCF_000296875.1 Streptococcus sp. GMD1S
AATGGTTATCAAGAATAAGAACGATTTTGAAAAGATTGTTCATGAGAATCCATTTAAAGAAGACTATCTTCATGATCGTGTGCATGTAATTCTTTATCAAGGACTTATCCAAAGTCTGCCACTAGAAAAATTGAAAACTGACTACGGCGAGGAAGAAATCTGTGTAGGCGATTACTGTCTCTACCTCTATCTTCCTAGAACTGCAAAACAAAAAAAGCTCAATACTAACTATCTTGAAAAATTGTTTGGCGTGGTTCTGACCATGCGAAAGTTAAACGTCGTGGAAAAGTTACTAACAAAATAGGAAAAACAATATGAACAGGCGAGAATTAGTCGAATTTGTCAATATGTGTATGATTCAAAACGGAGACAAGGTGCTGGTCCAAGACAGAGTTAGCCCTGACTGGCCTGGTATTACTTTTCCTGGCGGGCATGTTGAACGTGGCGAATCCTTTGTCGAAGCTGTCATTCGTGAAGTGAAAGAAGAAACTGGACTAACTATTTCAAAACCCCAACTCTGTGGTATTAAAGACTGGTATGACGACGAGGATTATCGTTATGTCGTCCTATTTTACAAGACCGAACACTTTACTGGTGAGCTACAATCTTCAGACGAAGGAAAGGTATGGTGGGAAGAGTTTGAAAATCTCTCTCAACTAAAACTGGCAACCGATGATATGTCTGATATGCTTCGTGTTTTTTTGGAAGATGATCTCAGTGAATTCTTTTACTACAAAGACGGTGACGACTGGCTTTATGACTTGAAGTAAAAAATAGGCTAGGAAATTCCTAGCCTATTTATTCTGCATTTGTCTGAACGTAAATAGCAATGACATCTGATGTGTATTGAGCTGTTCCAGGTCCAAATTTGTCAATGTTTTCCTTAAACTCTGGGTTGTAGACGTATCCTTTACCGATATGGCCGAAGACTTCAATAGAGCAGTCAAATCCATAAGTACGAATAGCTTGCCAGAGTTTAGCTGCCTCTTCTTGGTTTTCAGCTGCTGTTGCAGGCAGACCATCTTGAAGATTTTGAGCCAAGGCTTGAAAGACTTGGTTAAAGGCGGCCGTAGACTCGTCTTCGCGACCTTTTTGGCGCTCAAGAGCTTGGTCCATGACTTCTTGTCCATATTTCTCTACCGCCTCTTGGTGGTATTTTTGATGATCTTGATAGCTAAATCCAGTGAATTTTTCCTCAATCGTCATTTTTATTTCTCCTTTTTGTTCTTGAATGGTTTTTTGCAAGGTGGAAATCAAGGTATCCAGGTGTTTCCTTTCTCGAGTTAGATAATCCAACTGCCTAGTCAAATGGGGCAATAAATCTGTCCTTTCTTCCTTTAACAGCTCTGCTATTTTTTC
>NZ_AJQY01000364.1:0-1306 GCF_000296875.1 Streptococcus sp. GMD1S
CAGATACCGAAAACACCACATTCTTCATTAAGAGATTTTACTTCGTATGTCATTTTTTATACCTTTTATTTTTACATTATAGCCCACTCTTCTAAAAGAAAATTAGGAATTTCATCTGGCTCAACTCTCTTATAACTATCAACACCTACATACTGACCCAAATTAGGTTTGCCGAAAAGTTCTTGACTAAGTAGCACAAGCTTCTCATTTGTTCTAATTTTTTCTTTAATTGTCGGGCTAAAGTAGTAGTTTTCAGTGTAAGCAAATATTAAATAATTAAGAAAATCCAGTTTATTCAATCGATTGCTACTGTTAAACTGACTTTTTAGAGATCTATATTTCCAATCCCTTTTATGATAAAAAGCTAGCACCATCGTCTTTTCTTTTAATGGTAAAATAGCCAGATGCAACTTCTGAATACGATTTTTTTTTGAATGGTTACTCGTATCATTCACTGGATATTCATACATATCTCTAATCAACGTTAATGAGCCTTGAAACGCTATCGGTGTCTTATAGGGGAGCACCTCATGAAAAATAATTTGATATGCTCCTTTAAGATTGTTTTCAATAGCAGTTTTATGGAGTAAAATTTCATTTTGAAAATCTTCAATATCATAATCAAAAGAATTATGAAGATCTTTTATTTTTTGAGATGTATTCTCTAACGTTTTATTAGAAATCTCAGGTATTCTTAAGTATAAAGCCTTCTTGATTGTATTATCAGACATTGATTTTTTAAAATGATATTTTTCCTCCCTCATTCTAACTAGTTCTAAAAGGAAATTTTTCAATGCAATTTGTGACAACATTTTATCGCTAGGATAAGACGTAAGATTCATTTCATTTTCATATTCCTGAAAATAGAAAGAATCACATTTACGACAAATAATTTGTATCGTTCCCGAATTGCTCACTCCCTTATCATTATCTGACAGATCGCTCCCTATTAAATAACCAGCTTGAGTCAACTTGCCAGAATCAGAAATATTTTTTAACGATAACTGTGGAATAGTGTGAGAGTTGCAAAAACTTGTAGTATCTTTATCACAAAGCAAACACTTTCTTGGCTTTAAGTCCTCCTTCATTACTCTCATCTCTCTAGATAACGATTTTTTCAATTGAATCTTTTTTTCAACATCAGGTATATCAATTAATTTATTCAAATATTTCACAAACTTTCATTTTTCTTCTCAAAACACACCAATCGTCTTAGTCATCTATAGTCTTATTTCCCAGTAAAGTATTTAACAGCCGACGCAAACAGGTGCTGGTCTTTATTCCCTGGGATGTTTTGGAAGAGACC
>NZ_AJQY01000365.1:0-1297 GCF_000296875.1 Streptococcus sp. GMD1S
GGATAAGGCTTTAATCATTTGTTCCAACTCATGGGATTTCACTTGGCAATCTTCTGCCGCCATTTCTTCCCATGGCATCCACCAGACTGGCCCACGGCCATTCAATCCATGACCCTTCATATCACCTGTTCTTCGTGGAAAGAGATGCCAATGAGCGTGGGCATCACCATTTCCTAGGAGTTCAATATTCATCTTTTCAGCCTCAAATACTTTGGCGACTGCTTCTTGGACCAAACTCATTTCCTCTAAAAAGCGAAGTTTTACAGAAGTCTCCATATGGTGGAGTTCTGTGACATGCTCTTTTGCCAGAAATAAGGTATAGCCCTTAAAGTATTGGTGATCTCCAATAACAACATAGCCTGTTTCTAGTTCTTTTACAAAGTAGGGATTTTCCCCTGCCTTGATCCATTCAATTCTTTGACAAATCAAGCACATATTATTCTACCAAGGTGCTCTTGAGATAGGCGTCTACCATACGCTCTGTCGCCACGACCGAATCAATATGTGTTCGTTCGTAAGAGTGACTGGACTCAATACCAGCTCCAAGGAGGGCGTGTTTGACCTCTGCTCCTGCTGACATAGCCGCTGAAGCATCCGAACCGTAAAATGGATAAATGTCGAGCTTAAAAGGAATATCTTGCTCCTTCGCCAAAGTTACCAAGTGTTGACGGAAGTCATAGTGATAGGGACCTGAAGCGTCCTTGACACAGATAGAAACTGTATACTCATCCGTCTGCTGGTCATCGCCCATAGCTCCCATATCCACAGCTAGATATTCCACTACCTGAGCTGGAATATTGGAGTTGGCACCGTGACCAACCTCTTCGAAGACTGAAAAAGCAAAATGAGTTGTTACTGGCAATGCAATCCCCTCTTCCTTATAAACACGAAGAAGATTGAGCAAAATTGCTGCGCTGACCTTGTCATCCAAATGACGGGACTTGATAAAACCAGTCTCTGTCACGACAGTTCGCGGGTCAAAACTGATAAAGTCGCCAACCTCGATGCCCAAGGCGCGCGTTTCCTTTTCATTGGTTACTTTTTCGTCCAAACGCACTTCCATATTGTCCTGTGTGCGTTCAGCAGTTCCTGCATCTTTGTAGACATGGCAAGAAGTTTGATGGATGAGGATGGTCCCAGATACCGTTTGACCTGTGCTAGCCACATGAACCGTACAGTTCTCCCCTTCAATCATGTTCCAAGGGAAACCACCGATACGATCCAATTTGAGACGGCCATCTGGTTTGACAGCACGGACAATAGCACCCAGCGTATCCACATGGGCAGTCACATAGCG
>NZ_AJQY01000366.1:0-1265 GCF_000296875.1 Streptococcus sp. GMD1S
GAGAAGAAAAATTGAATAGAGCGTCACAAAAGCAAGCTTCCAAAGGAACTTTGTTTTGCGGTGTTCCAGATGCACAAACAGGGCATTCCCCCCATAGACACAAGCTACAAAGGCTACAAACATCAAGAGGCGAACCCCTACTGCAAATTCAAACAAACTAAACATTCTTAATCCTCCTTCTGGTATTCCTTTTTTATTTAAACTGTTGACAATGTTGGTCTATCAATGTTAAAATGTAATTCAACATTGGTAGGAAAATCAGGTTGAGTCGTTGACTCTTCGGGTTGCAGTGCTATCCCTGAAACTTTGGTTTCTAAAGAACTGAAATTGCGATTGAACAATTCGCCCCCAGTGTTTGACGGCTCTTGATTTCGGTCAAGGGCTTTTCTTTGCCTCTTTAGTAAGCACTCCACTTCATGCTGTTTCTACATCGTTATACTTATAGATTGATTTCTTAGCTGAGTAAATGATAAAATGGGGTAAAGGTTGAGATTTGGTCTGACTTGGTGACAAGTCTTTCAAAAGTTGTGATTCAATCACTTCAGGTAATGGTGCTGCCCCTTAAGCTTGCTCAGAAAGATCCCTTAATTTTGTCTCAGCCTTTTTGGTTGCTCTCGAGATTTCTCAAGGGCTTTTTCTTTTTTCAAAGATATCATTCTGCCCCAACCATCTACACCAACGATTAATGAAACTAGAACTATATTCTTCCTTAAATCTACTATCTCTTTAGATTCCCCCTTTCATTATAACACCTAAGCGCTCTCCGACCAAATCCTACCTGTCTTTTTGCTCCTTCTTCCCCTCCAGACTTTCTCCATTTCCGTCTTTTACTAATTTTTCATTTTATGGTATAATTGAAATAATTGTAACGAATCAAGGTCAATCTAGACACAAAATGGAATGAAATCAAGCAAATCTCTGCTAAAAGTTTGGAATAAGCTGACCTGTAAATAGAAAGGAACTATATGATTTACAAAGTTTTTTATCAAGAAACAAAAGAACGTAGCCCACGTCGTGAAACAACACGCTCACTTTACCTAGACATCGATGCCAACTCAGAACTTGAGGGCCGTATCTCTGCTCGCCAACTTGTTGAAGAAAACCGCCCAGAGTACAACATCGAGTATATCGAACTCTTGTCTGACAAATTGCTAGATTACGAAAAAGAAACTGGCGCTTTCGAGATTACGGAGTTCTAATATGGCCTACACTCTTAAACCTGAAGAAGTCGGCGTTTTTGCCATCGGTGGTCTGGGAGAAATCGG
>NZ_AJQY01000367.1:0-1224 GCF_000296875.1 Streptococcus sp. GMD1S
CATAGGAAGCTGCAAGACGTTCACCTGCATAACGCTCTTCTTCCCCTTCTTCATAGATGTAGCCTGACAAATCCTCTTCGGTTACAACTTGATGAAGCGCTGGGATTGGCAATTTATGAATGGTGAAGGTACGCCCTTTTGCATCTGTTTCTTTTTCTAAAAGCACAAGATCAGCTGCAGACACGGCATACTGAGGATCGCTTTTGTCGTCTGTCCAAGCTAAAACAAGTTCTGCAGGACCAACAAAGGCTGCAACATTGTCAACGTGTTCATTGGTTTCGTCCTGATAAATACCATAAGGAAGCCAAATAACTTTTTCAGCGCCAAGGCTCTCTAATAAGGTGTTTTCAATTTGCTCTTTAGACAGGTGGGGATTGCGTCCAGGACTGAGTAAGCAGCTTTCAGTCACAAGAATGGTCCCTTGACCATCGCTATGGATCGCGCCGCCTTCCAGTACAAAAGGTTTGGCATCATAAACAGGTATCTCTAAAACTTCTGCAAAACGACTGGCTACTTGGTTATCCTCTTCATAATCTTGATAAAGACCATCGACAGCACCACCCCAGGCATTAAAAGACCAATCGACTGCCAATCTTTCTCTTTTATCATTGACAAGAATAGTCGGCCCCGTATCACGCGCCCAGGCATCATTAGTAGGAATATCTAAATAAACAACCTTTTCTCCAAGATAGGATTGGGCTTCAGATAGATGGTCCTGCTCCACCAAAAGATAGACTCTTTCCCCTTCTGCTATGGTCTTGATAATTTGGCTAAATGCTTTTTTTGCAGCCTTTCCTTGAAAAGGCCATGAACCTGGTCGAGTCGGCCATATCATGAGGGTGCCATGATGGGGTTCATACTCTGCTGGCATACGATAGCCTAATTTCTTTGGACTGTCCATCATGATAACCTCCCTTTAAAGTCTTGATAACCGAAGGCTTTGACTAAGCTGCAGTCTCCCTGCTCGTCCATGAGATAGAGACTTGGCAAGCCAATACCATTAAAGGTATTATTTTTGACAAAGGAGTAAATAGCCATGTCTTCAAAGTAAAGTCTATCACCGATTTGGACTGGATTTTCAAAACTATAATCACCAATCACATCACCCGTCAGGCAGGTATTAGAAGAAAGTCTATAGGTATGGGCTTTTTCCTGCGGTTCAAATCCATTTCTCAGAGGTGGACGATAGGGCATTTCAAGTACATCTGGCATATGGCAGGTCGC
>NZ_AJQY01000368.1:0-1199 GCF_000296875.1 Streptococcus sp. GMD1S
GTGGGAATCCTCCTCTCTATCGGTCTCAAGCAGGCAAGTATCTTGGGGCAATTCATTACCGAATCTATCCTGATTGCCATTCCTGCTCTTATTTCTGCTTACTTCCTAGCCAACTACACAGCCCGTGCCATCGGAAATACTGTTCTTGCCAATGTCACTTCAGGTGTTGCCAAGCAAGCCAGCAAGGCTGCTCAAGCCTCTAATCTTGGTGGTGGTGCAGAAGTAGACGGCTTTAGCAAGACCCTGTCGAGCCTAGACATTTCCATTCAGACATCAGACTTTATCATCGTCTTTGTCCTAGCCTTGGTTCTAGTGGTTCTCGTTATGGCTCTTGCCTCAAGCAATCTCCTCAGAAAACAACCAAAAGAGCTCTTGCTCGATAGCGAATAAAAAACTTGCTACCTATTCTCCTCTAAATGGGGTATAATATAGGTAGCATTTTTATCTATTTCATTTTGATAAGGACTCTTCCTATCAGGATGAAACCGAGAAGATTTACAAGAAATTTAAAGGAATGTGAAACGTTTTTCTATGAAAATTTTAATTGTAGAAGATGAAGAGATGATCCGTGAGGGGATCAGTGACTATTTGACCGATTGTGGTTATGAAACCATTGAAGCAGCAGATGGACAAGAAGCTCTGGAAAAATTTTCCAGCTATGAAGTTGCTCTAGTACTGCTGGATATCCAGATGCCCAAGCTCAATGGCCTCGAAGTTCTAGCTGAGATTCGTAAGACCAGTCAGGTTCCTGTCTTGATGCTGACCGCTTTTCAGGATGAAGAATACAAGATGAGTGCTTTTGCTTCTCTGGCAGACGGTTATCTGGAAAAGCCCTTTTCTCTCTCCCTTTTAAAAGTAAGGGTGGACGCGATTTTCAAGCGCTACTACGATACAGGACGAATCTTCTCTTATAAGGATACCAAGGTGGACTTTGAGAGTTACAGTGCAAGCCTCGCGGGAGAAGAAGTGGCTATCAATGCCAAAGAGTTGGAAATTCTGGACTATCTGGTGAAAAATGAAGGCCGGGCCTTGACTCGTTCTCAGATAATTGATGCGGTCTGGAAGGTGACAGATGAGGTTCCCTTTGACCGTGTCATTGATGTCTATATCAAGGAATTACGGAAAAAGCTAGACTTGGATTGTATCCTCACTGTGCGCAATGTTGGTTATAAATTGGAGCGAAAATGAAACGAACAGGT
>NZ_AJQY01000369.1:0-1118 GCF_000296875.1 Streptococcus sp. GMD1S
AGGGTGCCCTTATGGGCGTAAGAAAAATCAAGGAGAAACCTAATGTTTGTAAAAAAAGGCGACAAAGTTCGCGTAATCGCTGGTAAAGATAAGGGAACAGAAGCTGTTGTCCTTACTGCCCTTCCAAAAGTAAACAAAGTTATCGTTGAAGGTGTTAACATCGTTAAGAAACACCAACGTCCAACTAACGAGCTTCCTCAAGGTGGTATCATCGAGAAAGAAGCAGCTATCCACGTATCAAACGTTCAAGTATTGGACAAAAATGGTGTAGCTGGTCGTGTTGGTTACAAATTTGTAGACGGTAAAAAAGTTCGCTACAACAAAAAATCAGGCGAAGTGCTTGATTAATCACGAAGGAAAGGAGAAGTATAATGGCAAATCGTTTAAAAGAAAAATATCTTAATGAAGTAGTTCCTGCTTTGACAGAACAATTCAACTACTCATCAGTGATGGCTGTGCCTAAAGTAGATAAGATCGTTTTGAACATGGGTGTTGGTGAAGCTGTATCAAACGCTAAAAGTCTTGAAAAAGCTGCTGAAGAATTGGCACTTATCTCAGGTCAAAAACCACTTATCACTAAAGCTAAAAAATCAATCGCCGGCTTCCGTCTTCGTGAAGGTGTAGCGATCGGTGCAAAAGTTACCCTTCGTGGTGAACGTATGTACGAATTCTTGGACAAATTGGTTTCAGTTTCACTTCCACGTGTGCGTGACTTCCACGGTGTTCCAACAAAATCATTTGATGGACGCGGAAACTACACTCTTGGTGTGAAAGAACAATTGATCTTCCCAGAAATCAACTTTGATGACGTTGACAAAACTCGTGGTCTTGACATCGTTATCGTAACAACTGCTAACACTGACGAAGAGTCACGTGCATTGCTTACAGGCCTTGGAATGCCTTTTGCAAAATAATATAGGAGGTAAATCTAATGGCTAAAAAATCAATGATTGCTAAGAACAAACGTCCAGCGAAGTTCTCTACTCAAGCTTATACTCGTTGTGAAAAATGTGGTCGTCCACATTCAGTTTACCGCAAATTTAAACTTTGCCGTGTTTGCTTCCGTGAATTAGCTTACAAAGGACAAATTCCTGGTGTAACAAAAGCATCTTGGTAAT
>NZ_AJQY01000370.1:0-1101 GCF_000296875.1 Streptococcus sp. GMD1S
ATTATTGACTATTTTGTACCCCATTATTGACTATTTTGTACCCCATTATTGACTATAAAATTAAAAATTGATAGAATATAGCATAATAGGAAACATAGTAAAAGGTAAACAAGATGGTATCAAATAGAAAATCCAGTAAAATCTATGAAGAACTAGCTTCTCGTCAAAATTATTTAGTTGTCCAGGCGAATGACTTGGCCAAAGCTTTTGGTAATTTAAAAGCTTTTGAACACAAGGTTTTAGACTACTGTTTTTCATCTGTAACGAAAGATAGTAGAGTCGGTGATGTCTTTACGGTTCATAGCCTTGACATTATGAAGCACTTTGGATTAACTAAAAACGGTCAGAATTATAGACGGATTGCAGAAGCTTTTTCGAGACTTAACGAGAATACAGCCCTATATATCCCTGAAACATTGCCTGACGGTAGACGTTCAATAATCATGACTCAACTTTTCAGCAGAATAAGATTTATCGAGGATGGCCTTGTAGAGTTCAAATTCTCTGAAGATGCTGGACCTTTAGTTTTTGAGTTGAAAAGAAACTACTACTCTTTCCATTTGGATGAGTTAGGAAATGTGAAATCAAAGTATTCTTTGATCTTGATGAAACTTTGGGAAGCATATCGCTTAGGAAATCGAGAATATACAACCATTAAGGGAAGTTTAGAGGAGTGGCAAGATTGGTTCTTGGGTGAAGAGAAGTCATGGCCTGCAGGTTTGTTTAAGAGGAACGCTCTAATGGTGGCATGCGAAGAATTAGAAATGAAATTCAACGCTGATATAGATTTAACAACTGTAAAAAAAGGACGAAAAGTTATCGGGTATGAGATGGTAATTAGGGATAGACGGATGCCAACCACTGCAGATGTAATCATAGAGGCAGAGAAAGCATCACATCAGACAGACATCTATGATTTTTTGTAATTTGAACTTATATTAAAAATTGAGGCTTGCGTATGCAGCCTTTTTTCTTTGAGAAAGATAGAGATTGAAAAAGAGTTCGTTAACTCATTGGTGCTACTAGCTTTATAGCAATATTGCGCTGAGGTGGTTAATTATTTTCTAGGATGAGAAACATATTTTGTAAAAAATGTTGTTG
>NZ_AJQY01000371.1:0-1100 GCF_000296875.1 Streptococcus sp. GMD1S
TCATTAAAATAAGCATAGGGCGAATACTGGAAGCCCCACTCCTGACCCGCCATTTCGAAACGGATAATGCGGTGATTGCTGCGAGCTGGGTGGTTGACTCGACCATGGTAGCCTTCATTCTCTAGACAAAGCTGACACTGAGGATAATTGCTAGCTTGCACCAACTTGGCTGCTGCAATCTCTTTCGGATCCTTTTCAGGCTTAGAGAGGTTGATGGTGATCTCAAGTTCTCCGTAGTCAGATGGAACACGATAAGCAATATTCTTAGAAATAGCCTTGAGCTTGATGTAGTCATTTTTCTGGCTGAGCTGGTAAAAATCCCCTATCGCCTGCTCAGGAGAGTGAGCATAGGTTGTCCAAAAGTCACGATTAACCTGACTTGGACAAGGAGTTACCAAGTCCATCAGTTCAGAACCGAGGATTTCACGCGCAGCCTGATTATCCTCAATCGTCTCTAATCGAACCGCTTCCTCGACCAGCTGGTCCTTGAGGTCAATCAATTTATCTAGATCAGTCTCAACTTCCAAAACACCTTCACCCACTCGCGCCAAAACACGATTGGTTAGGTAGATTCGATCCATTTCCTCAAATGAACTTTCAGCAATAACATGTGTTACAAATTTATCTACTAAGGTCACTATAAAGCCTCCTTTTAACTAGTCAAGGACGCGAGTGCCACCTGCAACTTCAGCGATATAGAAGCTAGGAGCATATCCAACGACTTCCTCGTAGTGCTTGCCTACAGCTTCCTTAAAGGACTCAACAGCGTCTTTTCGCACCAAGGCAATGGCACATCCGCCAAATCCTGCCCCTGTCATACGAGCACCAAGAACACCTTCCTGAGCCCAAGCTGTGTGAACAAGAGTATCCAATTCCAAGCCAGTTACTTCATAGTCATGTTCTAGAGAAACGTGAGATGCATTCATCAAGCGACCAAATGTTTCCAAATCACCTGCTTGAAGAGCTGCTTGTGCTTTGAGGGTACGTTGGTTTTCAAGCACAGCATGGCGAGCACGTTTTAAGCGATTTTCATCTTTAATCAGATAGCTGTATTGGTCAAAGGCCCACTCATCCAATTCACCCAAGGTCTGAATATCCAA
>NZ_AJQY01000372.1:0-1071 GCF_000296875.1 Streptococcus sp. GMD1S
ACGAGGAAGTTAATTTCTTAAATCTGATACTCAATGAAAATCAAAGAGTAAACTAGGAAACTAGCCGCAGGCTGCTCAAAGCACTGCTTTGCGGTTATAGATAGAACTGACGAAGTCAGCTCAAAACACTGTTTTGAGGTTGCAGATGGAAGTTGACGCGGTTTGAAGAGATTTTTGAAGAGTATGAAAAGAAAAGGAGGTTGGTCATTGTACCAGCCTCCTTTTGAGTATGATATAATAGTTTTATGAGATTAGATAAATTTTTAGTTGCATGCGCTGTGGGAAGTCGGACGGAGGTCAAAAACTTGCTCAAGGCTGGACGCGTGACGGTCAATGGCAAAAAAGAAAAATCAGCAAAATTGCAAATAAATGAAGAAAAAGACGAAATTCGCTTTGATGGTCAAGTGCTAGAGTACGAGGAGTTTGTCTACTACATGATGAACAAGCCCCAAGGAGTCATTTCGGCGACTGAAGATCCCAAGCATAGAACGGTTCTGGACTTGTTGGATGACTATGGACGTGCCAAAGAAGTCTTTCCTGTAGGGCGATTGGATATCGATACGCATGGACTCTTACTCTTGACAAATGATGGAAAGCTGGCTCATTCCCTTCTATCGCCCAAGCGTCATGTAGATAAAACTTATCAAGCTCAGGTCAAGGGAATCATGAGCCAAGAAGATGTGGAAACATTTGGCAAGGGTATTCCGCTCAAGGACTTTACCTGCCAGCCGGCCAAACTGGAGATTTTGTCAGTGGATTCATATAAGGATGAGAGCCAGGTTCGGGTGACTATTAGAGAAGGAAAATTTCATCAAGTCAAACGCATGGTAGCATACTGCGGGAAGGAAGTAGTGGACCTACAACGTTTGGCCATGGGGACTCTAGTTTTGGATGAGAATTTGAAACGAGGAGAATGGCGTCGCTTGACCAAGGAGGAGTTAGAAGTTCTCCTTGCTAGTATTGCTTAGTTTGGATTATGTTAGAAAAGGTGAGGAGAAAGTCCCTGCCTTTTTCATTTTTCAGTTGCTTCCTTTGTGAAAAGAGTTATAATAGACAGTAGAATAAAAGGAG
>NZ_AJQY01000373.1:0-1052 GCF_000296875.1 Streptococcus sp. GMD1S
CAAACCATGAAATACGATAGTCTCTTTGACCCTATGGTTCTCTTATTTGTTGGTTCATCCTATGTGTTAACCCTCTTGGTCGGCTCCTTGATGGTTCAGGAGGGACAGATTACAGTTGGTAATCTAGTTACCTTTATCAGCTACTTGGATATGCTAGTTTGGCCTCTTATGGCCATCGGCTTCCTCTTTAATATTACCCAGCGAGGGAAGGTTTCTTACCAGAGAATTGAGGAACTTTTGTCTCAGGAATCACCTGTACAGGACCCTGAGTTTCCTTTAGATGGAATTGAAAACGGGCGCTTGCAGTATGCCGTTGATAGTTTTGCATTTGAAAATGAGGAAACACTGACAAATGTTCACTTTAGTTTGGAAAAAGGGCAAACTCTGGGATTGGTCGGGCAAACAGGCTCTGGAAAAACGTCCTTGATTAAGCTCCTCTTGCGTGAGTACGATGTGGATAAGGGAGCCATTTATCTAAACGGTCACGATATTCGCGATTATCGTCTGACAGATCTTCGTAGTCTTATGGGCTATGTTCCTCAGGATCAGTTCCTCTTTGCGACTTCGATTTTAGATAATATCCGCTTTGGCAATCCTAACTTGCCCCTTTCAGCGGTCGAGGAAGCGACTAAGCTAGCTCAAGTTTATCAAGACATTGTAGACATGCCTCAGGGATTTGAGACCATTATCGGTGAAAAGGGAGTCAGTCTTTCTGGTGGTCAAAAGCAGCGTCTGGCCATGAGTCGGGCTATGATTTTAGATCCAGATATCTTGATTTTGGATGATTCTTTGTCGGCCGTGGATGCCAAGACAGAATATGCGATCATCGACAATCTCAAGGAGACGCGGAAGGATAAGACAACTATCATCACAGCCCATCGTCTCAGTGCAGTTGTCCATGCAGATCTGATTTTGGTTCTGCAAAATGGCCAAATCATAGAACGGGGCACGCACGAAGACCTGCTAGCTTTAGATGGCTGGTATGCCCAAACCTATCAGTCTCAGCAGTTGGAAATGAAAGGAGAAGAAGATGCAGAATAAGAAAGAACAAT
>NZ_AJQY01000374.1:0-1031 GCF_000296875.1 Streptococcus sp. GMD1S
TCCTCCATATCCAAGTCTTTCATGATAGACAGAACCGTTTTTTCATGCTCCTCGTGATAAGGATTGCTGGCATCGATGACATGAACCAAAAGATCCACATGCTTGCTTTCTTCCAAAGTTGACTTGAAACTGGACACCAATTCAGTTGGCAAATCCTGGATAAAACCAACCGTATCAGTCAAGGTAACCTGAAGATTGCCCCCAAGATGGATACTCTTTGTCGTCGCATCCAGGGTCGCAAACAGCTCGTCTGCTTCGTACTGGGTCTTACTGGTTAAGCTGTTCATGATAGTTGATTTCCCAGCATTGGTGTAGCCAATCAAGCCAATCTTAAAGGTGCTTGACTCCAAGCGTTTTTCTCTGACTGTCGCCCGATTTTTCTCTACCACCTTGAGCTGGCGTTCGATATCTGTGATTTGATTGCGAACACTACGACGGTTCAGTTCCAACTGACTCTCACCTGGACCACGGGAACCAATTCCCCCTGCCTGACGGCTGAGCATGATTCCTTGACCAACCAAGCGAGGCAAGAGATATTTGAGCTGGGCTAGGTGGACTTGGAGTTTCCCTTCATGGCTTCGAGCCCGCATAGCAAAGATATCCAAAATCAACTGCATACGGTCAATGACCTTGACACCCAGAACTTCCTCTAGATTGACATTTTGCCGTGGTGTCAGACGGTTGTTGACAATGACAGTAGTAATTTCCTCAGCATCCACCATGAGCACAATTTCTTCCAACTTACCAGATCCGACAAAAGTCTTGGAGTCATACTTTTCACGTTTTTGCCTGTAGCTATCTACAACGACTGCTCCAGCAGTCTTAGCCAGACTGGCCAACTCTTCCATGGACAGGTCAAAATTATCCATGCCCTGCAGTTCAACACCAATTAGCAGGACCCGTTCTTCTTTTTTCTCCGTTTCAATCATTTAAAAACTCCTCAATCTGGCTTAGAATACGCTCCTTCACGCCAGACTCTCCTATCTGATAAAAGGTCACCTGCATGCGATTACGGAACCAGGTCAACTGAC
>NZ_AJQY01000375.1:0-1030 GCF_000296875.1 Streptococcus sp. GMD1S
CGAGATTATATCATCGAAAAGATGACTGCTCTTGGTTTTGAGATTATCAAACCAGATGGGGCCTTCTATATCTTTGCTAAGATTCCAGCAGGTTACAATCAAGACTCCTTTGCTTTTCTCAAGGATTTTGCCCAGAAGAAGGCTGTTGCCTTTATCCCTGGTGCTGCCTTTGGGCGTTACGGAGAAGGCTATGTTCGCATTTCTTATGCAGCCAGCATGGAAACAATCAGGGAGGCCATGAAACGACTTGAGGAGTACATGAGAGAAGCATGATCCAGTCTATAACGAGTCAAGGTCTCGTACTCTACAATCGTAACTTTCGGGAGGATGATAAGCTCGTCAAAATCTTCACCGAGCAGGCTGGGAAGCGCATGTTTTTCGTCAAACACGCTGGTCAATCCAAACTAGCTCCTGTTATTCAGCCCTTGGTGTTGGCACGATTTCTCTTGCGAATCAATGATGACGGCCTTAGCTACATCGAGGACTACCATGAGGTGATGACCTTTCCCAAAATCAATAGCGACCTCTTTGTCATGGCTTATGCGACTTATGTGGCGGCTCTTGCAGATGCTAGTTTGCAGGATAATCAGCAGGATGCTCCCTTGTTTGCCTTCTTGAGAAAGACTCTAGAGTTGATGGAAGAGGGTTTAGATTATCAGGTTTTGACCAATATTTTTGAAATTCAAATCTTGAACCGATTTGGGATTAGCCTTAATTTTAATGAGTGTGTCTTTTGCCATCGGGTTGGTCAGGCCTTTGACTTTTCTTTCAAATATGGAGCTTGCCTCTGTCCAGATCATTATCATGAGGACGAGAAACGTTGCCATTTAAATCCCAACATCCCTTATTTGCTCAATCAATTTCAAGCCATTGATTTTGAGACCTTGGAGACCATTTCGCTCAAGTCTGAAATCAAGCAAGAGCTACGCCAATTTATGGATCAACTCTACGAAGAGTACGTTGGGATTCACCTTAAATCAAAGAAATTTATTGATTCCCTAGCAGACTGGGGACAATTACTAAAAGAGGA
>NZ_AJQY01000376.1:0-1025 GCF_000296875.1 Streptococcus sp. GMD1S
TGGTCTGGCTTCCATGATTGAGAGTCGAGCTTATGACTATCTTCCAGATATGGCAGACAGTCGAGAAAAGCTCCAAAGATTGTTTGATTTAGAGGCGGATTTCACCTTTGAGTCTTCTGAACAAGCTTGGGCAGCTCTATTGTGGGTTTTGGAGATTAAAGATGCACAGCCATTTTTGAAGGTATGGAAAACCTCACGCCAGTTTGCCAAGCAGGTTCAGGATTTGCTGACTATTTTGGCTTTGCGAGAAGAAGGAGAGCTGAGCAAGCGTGATTGTTACCGCTTTGACTTGGATTTACTTTTACAGGCTGAAAATCTTCGTCAGGCACAAGGAAAAGAAGTCAATCCACAAGCTATCACAGAAACTTACCAAAGTTTGACCATTCATGACAAGAAAGAAATTCAGATTAACGGTGGTATTTTAATCAAGGAATATGGTTACCAGCCAGGTCCAGATTTGGGAGATATTTTAACAGAGATTGAGTTTGCCATTGTCGATGGAGTATTGGAAAATGATCGTCAAGCAATCCATACTTACCTGAGGGAGAGAAAATGAGTGATTTTATCGTTGAAAAACTAAGCAAATCCGTCGGTGACAAGACCGTTTTTAAGGATATTTCCTTTATCATCCATGATTTGGACAGAATCGGTCTAATTGGTGTCAATGGAACGGGTAAGACTACCCTTTTAGACGTCCTTTCTGGCGTTTCTGGCTTTGATGGGGATGTCAGTCCCTTTTCGGCAAAGAATGACTATAAGATTGGCTACTTGACCCAGGATCCTGATTTTGATGATAGCAAGACGGTCTTGGATACGGTTCTCTCCAGCGACCTCAAGGAAATCCAGCTCATTCGTGAGTATGAGTTAATCATGCTCAACTACAGTGAGGACAAGCAAGCTCGTTTGGAACGGGTCATGGCAGAAATGGACTCTCTCCAAGCCTGGGAAATTGAAAGCCAGGTCAAGACAGTCCTCAGCAAGCTGGGTATTCAGGACTTGTCGACTCCAGTTGGTGAATTGTCAGG
>NZ_AJQY01000377.1:0-1024 GCF_000296875.1 Streptococcus sp. GMD1S
CCGACCATTGCTATAGCCCCTATCCTGGTCTTGTGGCTAGGCTATGGAATTTTGCCCAAGATTGTCTTGATTATCCTGACGACAACCTTCCCTATCATCGTCAGTATTTTGGATGGATTTAGGCATTGTGACAAGGATATGCTGACCTTGTTTAGTCTGATGCGAGCCAAGCCCTGGCAAATCCTGTGGCATTTTAAAATCCCGGTCAGCCTGCCTTACTTTTATGCAGGTCTGAGGGTCAGTGTCTCCTACGCCTTTATCACAACCGTGGTGTCCGAGTGGCTAGGAGGTTTTGAAGGTCTTGGTGTTTATATGATTCAGTCTAAAAAACTGTTTCAGTATGATACCATGTTTGCCATTATTATTCTGGTGTCGATTATCAGCCTTTTGGGTATGAAGTTGGTCGATATTAGTGAAAAATATGTGATTAAATGGAAACGTCCCTAAGATAAGGATGTTTTAGAAAAAGAAAAGAGGAAATGAAGATGAAGAAAACATGGAAAGCGTTTTTAACGCTTGTGACAGCTCTTGTAGCTGTCGTGCTGGTGGCTTGTGGTCAAGGGACTGCTTCTAAGGACAATAAAGAAGCAGAACTCAAGAAGATTGACTTTATCCTAGACTGGACGCCAAATACTAACCACACAGGGCTTTATGTTGCTAAGGAAAAAGGTTATTTCAAAGAAGCTGGAGTGGATGTTGACTTGAAATTGCCACCAGAAGAAAGCTCATCTGACTTGGTGATCAATGGCAAGGCACCATTTGCCATCTATTTCCAAGACTACATGGCTAAAAAATTGGAAAAAGGAGCAGGAATCACTGCCGTTGCTGCTATCGTAGAACATAATACATCAGGAATCATCTCTCGTAAATCTGACAATGTTAGCAGTCCAAAGGACTTGGTTGGGAAGAAATACGGTACTTGGAATGATCCAACGGAGCTAGCTATGTTGAAAACATTAGTAGAATCACAAGGTGGAGACTTTGAGAAGGTCGAAAAAGTACCAAACAACGACTCAAACTCGAT
>NZ_AJQY01000378.1:0-1017 GCF_000296875.1 Streptococcus sp. GMD1S
GGTATCGTGTCTGTTAAGGCTAAAGATCTTGGAACTCAAAAAGAACAAACTATTGTGATCCAATCTAACTCAGGTTTGACAGACGAAGAAATCGACCGCATGATGAAAGATGCTGAAGCTAACGCTGAAGCAGATAAGAAACGTAAAGAAGAAGTAGACCTTCGTAACGAAGTAGACCAAGCTATCTTTGCGACTGAAAAGACAATCAAGGAAACTGAAGGCAAAGGCTTCGACGCAGAACGTGATGCTGCCCAAGCTGCCCTTGATGACCTTAAAAAAGCTCAAGAAGACAATAACTTGGACGAAATGAAAGCGAAACTTGAAGCATTGAACGAAAAAGCTCAAGGACTTGCTGTTAAACTCTACGAACAAGCCGCTGCAGCCCAACAAGCTCAAGCAGGAGCAGAAGGCGCACAAGCAACAGGAAACGCAGGAGATGACGTCGTAGACGGAGAGTTTACGGAGAAATAAAATAGTCCAGTGGACTATTTTATCCCGAGCTTTAAAATCAGAAGAGCGAGGGCGTTAAGAATGAGGAATCATTAAAATGATTGTCATTCTACGGCAATCGCTATGGCGACTTGCTAAAAGCCTTACTCGTTCAAAAAAAGTATAATCGACTTTGCTTTTGAATGTCGTAATGATAGGAAGAAATCCAGAGGTTGCAACCCAGCCTCTGTTTTTCGGTAAAAAGGGATGGAACCTGATTTGTTTGGGTTTTGTCTCATCAATATAAAAGAAAGGAATTGAACCCGACCTAAATTCTCGGAAAAAAGAGAAATCTGTCTAGGAGCATCGCTCCAGCGTCAGATTTCCTATTTTTCAGTCGAATTTTACGGTCTTGGTATCTTGTATGAACAATACTGAATTTTATGATCGTCTGGGGGTGTCGAAAAACGCTTCGGCAGACGAGATCAAAAAGGCTTATCGTAAGCTTTCGAAAAAATATCACCCAGATATCAACAAGGAGCCTGGCGCTGAGGAAAAATACAAGGAAGTTCAAGAAGCCTATGAGAC
>NZ_AJQY01000379.1:0-1013 GCF_000296875.1 Streptococcus sp. GMD1S
CCTGACTGAATCCAGAAAAGGGCCAAGTCAAAGATTCCATGCACAGCAACCACTGTAAGGAAAGATAGATAAAGACCGATAATTGGACGTTTCCCCGACTCCTGACTCATATCCATCATCAAACGAACAGGAGCAACAGAAGACAAAGCTAATAAAATGGTTCCCACAATTCCGTAACTCAGAATCGTATCAATATAAAGGCTGTGAGCATGTTCATGATAAGGAGCATTTATCCGAGGATAAGAGTGCATATAGGTCAATGGCCCCTCCCCCCAAAAAGGATTTTGCTTAAACAAGGCCATCCCAGCATCCCAGATAGAAATGCGTTCTTCCATAGAGGAATCTAAAGTCCCCATCCGAACTCCCAAATCACTAGAAAAAAGGAAACTCAAGCCAATCGCAAAGACCCCGATACTAAGCCAAAAGGCCTTCCAGTTTTTAATGGTTGTAAAGAGATAAATGATGGCTCCAGCGATAATAGCAGGAAAGGCAGTTCGATTTTGAGTAAAGTTCAATCCAAAGAGATTAACAAAGCCTGCAATCACACAGAATACCTTCAACCAATTCAACTTGGTCGTTGTAAAGAGATAGAAGGCAATCATGATACAGAAACAACAAATAATTCCATAGTAATTAGGATTAAAAAAGGTCACTTCTGCCCGATTCTGATGCCATACCTGCATATTGGGCGAAAGAAAGGCATAGTTAAATTTCTTTACAATTTGGAAATGCTCCAAAGTAGCAAAAGCCGCAGAGAGCACACTACCAAACAAGATTGTCTGCAGTATCAGTCGAAAGAAAGCATGTGTCAGACGTTTCTGGTAGAAACTAAAGAAAATGAGGAAGAGAAACATCAGTAAAGATGCAACCAATCCAAGCCAGTTCTTAGCGACGATAGAGATGATACTACTGTAGGCAATAAAAAAGAGAAGTACAGGATGTTTGGCTAATCCTTTGATAATTCCCTTCATCTCCCCAGTAACAAGTAAACCTATCAAATATAAAGCAAAGAG
>NZ_AJQY01000380.1:0-1008 GCF_000296875.1 Streptococcus sp. GMD1S
GCTTTTGTGGATTGTTGGGCTTTGAAATTCTTATAGAACTCGACCTGTTCACTAGCCGCCTTGAGCTGGGCTTCGTAATTTTGCTTGAGGGAAGCTAGAGATAACTCATTTTCCTTTTCTTGTAAAAGGAGCTGGTTTTTGACCTGATCGCGCTCTTTTTCAAGGTTAGAAAGGGTCTTTTGCAGTTGATTTTCATGTTCTAAACGCAAGGTAGCCAATTGGTTTTCCAAGTCCTGTACTTCCTTGTCCTTTGCCAATAAAGCCTGATGACTGGTTTGTTCAACCTCTTTCTTAGCCAGTTCTTTCTCTGTATCAAAGTTTTGGATTTGACTCTGTAATTGCACAATTTCTTGATCCTTCTGAGCCAGTTTAGACTGTTGCTCATTCATGGCCTTTTGCTCAGCTAAGGCCAGCTCCTGCTTCATTCGATCGTGCAGTTCCTTATCAAACTCAGCCGTTCTCACTTGGGATAAGAGTTCGGCATACTGACTCTCATTTACTGTAAAGACTTCCCCACAGTTGGGACATTTAATTTCGTTCATAACTTTCCTCTTTCTAGACTTCTGTAACCATTATATCATGCCTGAGGGAAAATCAAAAACAGTGAGTCGAAACCCACTGTTTATATCAGTTACTTTAAATTTTTTCCAAGGCCAAACGCAAATCTTCAATCAAATCCTCTACATTTTCAAGTCCGATAGACAAGCGGATTTGGTTTGGTGTGACACCTGCTGCTTCTAGATCCTTTTCTGACAACTGACCGTGGGTGGTTGTCGCAGGATGGACAACAAGAGATTTGGCATCTGCCACGTTTGCAAGGTCAGAGAAGATTTCCAAATTATCAATCACCTTGCGAGCTTCTGCCTCTCCGCCTTTAACATGGAAGGTAAAGATTGAACCAACACCTTTTGGCAGATATTTCTCAGCCAAGGCATGATATGGACTGTCAGCTAGTTTTGGATAGTTGACTTTTTCTACCTTAGGATGGTTGACAAGGAAATCAACAAT
>NZ_AJQY01000381.1:0-1002 GCF_000296875.1 Streptococcus sp. GMD1S
TTAGTAAAGGGCGGATCATTGATTATAAGGCCTTTAACTTTGTCGATGGAGAAGGTGTGCGAAACTCTCTCTATGTATCAGGTTGCATGTTTCACTGCGAGGGGTGCTATAATGTTGCGACTTGGTCTTTCAACGCAGGCATTCCCTATACGGCAAAATTAGAAGAACAAATCATGGAAGACCTTGCCCAACCCTATGTTCAAGGATTGACCTTGCTGGGAGGAGAACCATTTCTCAATACAGGTATCCTCTTGCCGCTCGTTAAGCGCATTCGAAAGGAATTGCCAGACAAAGACATCTGGTCCTGGACGGGCTACACTTGGGAAGAAATGATGCTGGAGACTCCAGATAAACTGGAACTCTTATCATTGATTGACATCCTTGTCGATGGACGGTATGATAAAAGCAAACGCAATCTTATGCTCCAGTTTAGAGGTTCGTCCAATCAACGGATTATCGATGTGCAAAAATCCCTCAAAAGTGGGCAAGTGGTGATTTGGGACAAGCTTAATGACGGAAAAGAAAGCTATGAACAGGTGAAGAGAGAATGAAGAAAAAAGACCTGATAGAACAACTGGTTTCAGAGATCGAAACGGGAAGAATTAGGACGCTAGGGATCTACGGTCATGGGGCTTCGGGCAAGTCAACCTTCGCTCAGGAATTACATCAAGCTCTAGATTCTACTACAGTAAATTTACTAGAAACAGATCCTTATATCACCTCAGAACGTCACCTGGTAGTACCAAAGCAAGCGCCAGATCAAAAGGTGACGGCTTGTCTGCCAGTGGCGCATGAACTAGCAAGTTTACAGAGAGATATTCTCGCCTTGCAGGCAGGCATGGACATCTTGACGATTGATGAATCTTGGAAGGCTAGCGAGGTCTTGTCTGGAGGAAAGCCAATTCTTATTGTTGAAGGGATGTCCGTGGGTTTTCTTCCCAAGGAACTCTTTGACAAAACCATCTGTTTCTACACGGATGAGGAGACCGAATTAAAGAGGCG
>NZ_AJQY01000382.1:0-972 GCF_000296875.1 Streptococcus sp. GMD1S
GCCTTGGCAAACGGTGTCACTGTCTTTGGTGGATTCTTGTTTGAAGTCATCGCAACCTTCTTGTTTGTTGTGGTTATCATGACAGTGACTTCAGAAAGCAAGGGCAATGGTGCGATTGCTGGTTTGGTGATTGGTTTGTCCTTGATGGCGATGATTCTTGTGGGATTGAACATTACTGGACTTTCAGTAAATCCAGCCCGTAGCTTGGCACCAGCTGTTTTGGTAGGTGGAGCAGCCCTTCAACAAGTATGGATTTTCATCCTTGCGCCAATCGTTGGTGGGGTTCTTGCAGCTCTTGTTGCGAAAAACTTCCTTGGAACAGAAGAATAATTGAAACTCAAAAAGCCTTGCTCCTCATTTTGAGGAACAGGGCTTTTTCGTATGAGTTTAGCGGTTGTCAACTTTCTCTGGATAAAGGTCGTGTTGGAAGAGACGTTGTTCTGCCAAGCCTTCATACTTAGTTCCAGGCTTACCGTAGTTGTAGTAGGGGTCAATTGAGATACCACCGCGAGGTGTAAATTTTCCCCAAACCTCTAAATAGCGAGGGTCTAGCAAGTTGACCAAGTCTTTCCCGATGGTGTTGATACAGTTTTCGTGGAAATCTCCGTGGTTTCGGTAGCTAAAGAGGTAGAGTTTGAGGGATTTTGACTCAACACAGAGCTTGTCAGGAATGTAGGAAATATAAATGGTCGCAAAGTCTGGTTGAGCAGTGATTGGACACAGTGAGGTAAATTCAGGACAGTTAAATTTGATGAAATAGTCATTTTCCACATGACGATTGTCAAAGGATTCGAGGACTTCTGGTTGATAGTCAAAGATGTAGTTGGTTTCTTTGTTGCCTAGTAGGCTGAGCTTTTTCATTTCTTCTTGTTGTGACATGATTTTTTCTTTCTAATCTTAAACTCCACGTTGGTTATCGTAGAGGAGGGTATGGAGTTGAGGAAGGACGCGGACATTGCCCCAGCTATCGTC
>NZ_AJQY01000383.1:0-926 GCF_000296875.1 Streptococcus sp. GMD1S
AAAGCTGGAATCCAGCTGATCTATGGAATGGAAGCCAATATCGTGGAGGACCGTGTCCCTATCGTTTATAACGAAGTGGAGATGGACTTGTCAGAAGCGACCTACGTGGTCTTTGACGTTGAAACGACGGGACTTTCAGCTATCTATAATGACTTGATTCAGGTTGCGGCCTCTAAGATGTATAAGGGGAATGTTATTGCCGAATTTGATGAATTTATCAATCCCGGACATCCATTATCAGCCTTTACTACTGAGTTGACTGGTATTACAGATGATCATGTCAAAAATGCCAAACCACTGGAACAAGTTTTACAAGAATTCCAAGAGTTTTGCAAGGATACAGTCTTAGTAGCCCACAATGCTACCTTTGACGTTGGTTTTATGAATGCCAACTATGAGCGTCATGGTCTGCCTAAGATTAGCCAGCCAGTCATCGATACGCTGGAGTTTGCTAGAAACCTCTATCCTGAGTATAAACGTCATGGTTTGGGGCCTTTGACCAAGCGTTTTGGTGTGGCACTTGAACACCACCACATGGCCAACTACGATGCGGAAGCTACTGGTCGTCTGCTTTTCATCTTTATCAAAGAGGTAGCAGAAAAACATGGTGTGACCGATCTGGCTAGACTCAATATTGATCTAATCAGTCCAGATTCTTATAAAAAAGCTCGGATTAAACATGCGACCATTTATGTCAAGAATCAAGTTGGTTTAAAAAATATTTTTAAGCTGGTTTCTTTGTCTAACACCAAGTATTTTGAAGGGGTGCCACGGATTCCGAGAACGGTTCTAGACGCCCATCGGGAGGGCTTGATTTTGGGGTCGGCTTGCTCGGAGGGTGAAGTTTTTGACGCTGTCGTTTCCCAAGGTGTGGATGCGGCGGTTGAGGTGGCCAAGTATTATGACTTTATCGAGGTCATGCCACC
>NZ_AJQY01000384.1:0-920 GCF_000296875.1 Streptococcus sp. GMD1S
GACTTTACGCCTGTTCAGTATCCAGCGGATGACGTGACGGCTGAATGGCAGACGACTCACTTTAACTTCCATGATATCGATGAGAATGTCCTCAAACTCGATGTACTGGGGCATGATGATCCGACCATGATTCGAAAATTGCAGGACTTGTCTGGTATTGACCCTAATGAAATTCCTATGGATGATGAAGGTGTCATGGCCCTCTTTTCTGGAACTGATGTACTAGGGGTAACACCTGAGCAAATCGGAACGCCGACGGGCATGCTGGGAATCCCAGAGTTTGGAACAAACTTTGTACGTGGGATGGTAGACGAAACGCATCCGACGACCTTTGCGGAATTGCTTCAGTTGTCTGGATTATCCCACGGTACCGATGTGTGGTTGGGAAATGCCCAGGATTTGATCAAGCAAGGAATTGCGGACCTATCGACTGTTATCGGTTGTCGGGACGACATCATGGTTTACCTCATGCATGCGGGTCTCGAGCCTAAGATGGCCTTTACCATCATGGAACGGGTACGTAAGGGCTTGTGGTTGAAGATTTCAGAAGAGGAGCGAAATGGCTATATCGAAGCCATGAAGGCCAATAAGGTGCCAGAGTGGTATATCGAGTCCTGTGGAAAAATCAAGTATATGTTCCCTAAAGCCCATGCGGCAGCCTACGTTATGATGGCCTTGCGCGTAGCCTACTTCAAGGTTCACCATCCCATTTATTACTACTGTGCTTACTTTTCAATCCGCGCTAAGGCTTTTGATATCAAGACCATGGGTGCGGGCTTGGACGCCATCAAGCGCAGAATGGAAGAAATCGCTGAAAAACGGAAGAACAATGAAGCCTCTAATGTGGAAATTGACCTCTATACCACTCTTGAGATTGTCAATGAGATGTGGGAACGTGGCTTTAAGTTTGGCAAGTTAGA
>NZ_AJQY01000385.1:0-913 GCF_000296875.1 Streptococcus sp. GMD1S
GACTTTGCTGCAGGGCTAGATGATCCTCGTGTTACCATTTACTACCAAAATGGGCTACGCTTTTTGAGAAACTGTGAGGATGATTACGATATCATTATTAACGATGCGACGGATCCATTTGGACATACGGAAGGGCTCTTTACCAAGGAATTTTACGGGAACAGTTACAGAGCCTTGAAAGAAGACGGCATCATGATCTATCAGCATGGGAGTCCCTTCTTTGACGAGGATGAGTCAGCTTGCCGAAGCATGCACCGCAAGGTCAATCAAGCCTTTCCAATCAGCCGGGTTTATCAGGCACATATCCCAACCAGTCCTGCAGGCTATTGGTTGTTTGGATTTGCATCGAAAAAATATCACCCTGTTAAAGATTTTGACAAGGAAGGCTGGAAAAAACGCCAGCTTTTCACAGAATACTACACTGCAAACTTACACGTGGGAGCCTTTATGTTGCCCAAGTATGTTGAGGACATTTTAGAAGAAGAGGAAGGAAAAAAATGAGTCGCTTATTAGTTATTGGATGTGGGGGTGTTGCCCAAGTTGCTATTTCAAAGATTTGCCAAGATAGCGAAACCTTTACAGAGATTATGATTGCTAGCCGCACCAAGTCGAAATGTGATGACTTGAAGGCTAAATTAGAAGGGAAAACAAGTACAAAGATTGAAACAGCTGCTCTTGACGCTGACAAGGTTGAAGAAGTGATTGTTTTGATTGAAAGCTACAAACCAGAAGCTGTTTTGAACGTAGCTCTGCCTTATCAAGATTTGACCATTATGGATGCTTGCTTGGCAACAGGTGTCCACTATATCGATACCGCCAACTACGAGGCAGAGGATACAGAAGATCCTGAGTGGCGCGCTATCTATGAGAAACGTTGTAAGGAACTTGGTTTTACAGCCTACTTTGACTACTC
>NZ_AJQY01000386.1:0-910 GCF_000296875.1 Streptococcus sp. GMD1S
GGCAATGCTCACTTGGGTCATGTTTTCACAGATGGACCTCAGGAGTTAGGTGGCCTGCGTTACTGTATTAATTCTGCCTCCTTGCGCTTTGTAGCCAAGGATGAGATGGAAAAAGCAGGATATGGCTATCTATTACCTTGCTTAAACAAATAAAACTGAGAGGGTGGGGCTTCCCACTTTCTTCATTTCTAGAATATGAATAGAAGGGATTTATGAAACACTTACTATCTTACTTCAAATCCTATATCAAAGAATCAATTTTGGCTCCACTGTTCAAGCTGCTAGAAGCTGTTTTTGAGCTCTTGGTTCCCATGGTGATTGCTGGGATTGTTGACCAATCCTTGCCTCAGAGAGATCAAGGGCATCTATGGATGCAGATTGGCCTGCTCCTTATCTTTGCAGTGATTGGCGTTTTAGTAGCCTTGATTGCTCAATTTTATTCAGCAAAGGCAGCGGTAGGTTTTGCCAAGGAATTGACAAACGACCTCTATCGTCATATTCTTTCTTTGCCTAAGGACAGCAGAGACCGTTTGACAACTTCTAGCTTGGTGACCCGCTTGACTTCTGATACCTACCAGATACAGACTGGGATCAATCAATTCCTGCGCCTCTTTTTGCGAGCGCCTATTATTGTTTTTGGGGCTATCTTTATGGCCTATCGCATCTCAGCTGAGCTGACTTTTTGGTTTTTGGTCATGGTTGGTTTTTTGACAATCGTCATTGTCGGTCTCTCTCGACTGGTCAATCCTCTCTACAGTAGTCTCAGAAAGAAAACGGACCAACTGGTTCAGGAAACGCGTCAGCAATTACAAGGCATGCGAGTTATTCGTGCCTTTGGGCAAGAAAAACGAGAATTACAGATTTTTCAAACCCTTAACCAAGTTTATGCTAGATTGCAAGAAAAGACGGG
>NZ_AJQY01000387.1:0-870 GCF_000296875.1 Streptococcus sp. GMD1S
GCGATATCGTTATCCTTTGCAAACTCTATTAACTTAGAATGTTCGGAAATAGAGATGTTTACTAACTCCAGCCCATCCAGAGTCATCCCGTCATTTCCAGGAGCTACAAAGACTTTTTCAACGTCTTTTGACTCAAGCAACTTCTTAGCAATCGCATGTTCACGACCACCCGAACCGATAACTAACAGCTTCATCTCTCAACCTCTTTTGCGAATTATTTACTAATATTATATCACAAACGTTCGTTCTAATCTTGTTTCACTTAGCATTTTAAGCCAAAAAAGGAAAGAAACTGTTTTCTTCCCTTTTATCTTTTTAATGTCTAAAATGTCTTACGCCTGTGAAGACCATAGTCAAACCATGTTTATCAGCCGCTTCAATTGACTCTTGGTCACGGACTGATCCACCTGGTTGGATGATGGCCTTGATACCTGCTTTGGCGATTTCTTCCACGTTATCCGCAAATGGGAAGAAAGCATCGGAAGCAAGCACAGCGCCGTCAAGACGATCTTTAGCTTGGTCAATAGCGATACGGACTGAAGCCACACGGTTGGTTTGACCTGGCCCAACGCCAAGTGTCATGTGGTCATTGGTCACGATGATCCCGTTGGATTTGACGTACTTGATAGCCTTCCAAGCAAATTCAAGAGCAGTTGCTTCTGTCTCGGTTGGCTGGCGTTTGGTCACCACTTGCCAGTCAACTGGGCTTTCCTTGACCATGTCTTGGTTTTGCACAAGAAGTCCACCGACCACGCCTGTGTATTCTGCCTCTACCTCACTAGCATCTTGAGCATCAAATGGCAAGGCAAGGATGCGCAAGTTTTTCTTTTTGTTGGTCAAAATGGCTAGCGCTTCATCGGTATAGCTCGG
>NZ_AJQY01000388.1:0-857 GCF_000296875.1 Streptococcus sp. GMD1S
GAAATCATCGAACTTTCTATCACACCAAACCGTGCAGACGCTCTATCTATGCGTGGAGTAGCGTACGAAGTGGCAGCCATCTATGACAAGGCAGTCAACTTTAAAGAATTCAGTTTAATAGAAACAAATGAAGCTGCAGCAGATGCCCTTTCTGTCAGCATTGAAACAGACAAGGCGCCTTACTATGCAGCCCGTATCTTGGACAATGTGACCATCGCACCAAGTCCACAATGGTTGCAAAACCTTCTTATGAATGAAGGGATTCGTCCTATCAACAACGTTGTAGACGTGACCAACTATATCCTGCTCTACTTTGGTCAGCCTATGCATGCCTTTGACTTGGATACCTTTGAAGGGACTGACATCCGTGTGCGTGGAGCGCGTGCTGGTGAAAAATTAGTGACCTTGGACGGTGAAGAACGTGACTTGGAAACAAATGACCTAGTCATTACTGTCGCAGACAAGCCAGTAGCCCTTGCAGGTGTTATGGGTGGTCAAGCAACAGAAATCTCTGAAAATTCTAGTCGTGTTGTCCTTGAAGCGGCTGTTTTCAATGGCAAATCGATTCGCAAGACTAGCGGACGCCTCAATCTGCGTTCTGAATCATCTTCTCGCTTTGAAAAAGGCATCAATGTGGCAACTGTTAACGAAGCCCTTGATGCGGCAGCGAGCATGATTGCTGATCTTGCAGGTGCGACGGTGCGTAAGGGCATCGTTTCAGCAGGAGCGCTTGATACTTCTGATGTAGAAGTTTCTTCGACTCTGGCTGACGTTAACCGCGTCCTTGGTACGGAGCTTTCATATGCTGATGTGGAAGATGTCTTCCGTCGTCTTGGCTTTGGCCTTTCTGGCAATGC
>NZ_AJQY01000389.1:0-850 GCF_000296875.1 Streptococcus sp. GMD1S
AATAGCATAGAAAAACTCTTCAGTTTTTTCCTGAGGAACGAGAAAGTCTGCAATCTCCATTCCTCGGTCCATCAAATCATCTAAAGTCATTGTGATTTTCAGTGTTGTATCACTAATTTGTTTCATCTTCATATCTAGTAACCTCATACTTTCAGTCTATCTATTATACTAGATTTTTACGATTTTATCAAAAGAATGAAGCGAGAATGTGATATAATACTAGATATGATTTTAGATTTAAGAAAGAAAGTTCAATGAAAAATATAAAAGTAAATGCCTTGGCCAGCTTGCTGGTCAATATTCTCAATATCGTTTTTCCACTGATAACCAATCCTTATCTGACGCGGATTCTCAGCAAATCCAACTACGGTTATTTCAATACAGCTAATACCTGGGCAAGTTTCGTTATTCCACTAGCTGCCTTTGGAATATACAACTACGGGATTCGAGCTATTAGTAAGGTCAAGGATGACAAGAATAAAATCAACTACGTCTTTTCTAAGTTGTTTTATATCTCGGTTTTCACCTCTCTCCTGACGACAGGTATCTACTTCCTCATTATCTTCTTTGACACCAGCATTGAGAATCTGAAAGTCCTGTACTACATCCTAGGGGCCCAAGCACTCTTCCAATTTCTCAATATCGAATGGATGAACGAGGCTTATGAAAACTATGCCTTCATCCTCTATAAAACATTAATTATTCGAATTACCATGCTGGTCGCTATCTTCGCCTTTGTTAAAACGGCAGATGATATCGTTCCTTATGCTATCGTTATGACAGCGACCACTATCCTCAACTACCTGCTCAGTTTTCTTTGGATTAAGAGAGAAGTTTCTTTTGTTAAGAT
>NZ_AJQY01000390.1:0-845 GCF_000296875.1 Streptococcus sp. GMD1S
CTCATGACCAATGCGACTATTGACTGGGACAAGAAAATAGCGCCAAGTGCCATCTATGAAGAAGGTGCAGTGGTCTTTCCAGTTCTTCATGGTCCGATGGGAGAAGATGGTTCAGTTCAAGGATTCTTAGAAGTTTTGAAAATGCCTTATGTTGGTTGTAATATCTTGTCATCCAGCCTTGCCATGGATAAAATTACGACCAAGCGTGTCTTGGAGTCTGCTGGGATTGCCCAAGTACCTTATGTGGCCATCGTTGAAGGCGATGATGTGACTGCTAAAATCGCTGAAGTTGAAGAAAAACTGACTTATCCAGTCTTCACGAAGCCGTCAAATATGGGTTCAAGTGTCGGTATTTCTAAGTCTGAAAACCAAGAAGAACTCCGTCAAGCTTTGGAACTTGCCTTCCAATATGACAGCCGTGTCTTAGTAGAGCAAGGGGTAAATGCCCGTGAAATCGAGGTTGGTCTCTTGGGCAACTACGATGTCAAGAGCACGCTTCCTGGTGAAGTGGTTAAGGATGTTGCCTTTTATGACTATGATGCCAAATACATCGATAACAAGATTACCATGGACATCCCAGCCAAGATTAGTGATGATGTGGTAGCTGTCATGCGTCGAAATGCTGAAACAGCCTTCCGTGCGATTGGTGGCCTCGGTCTGTCTCGTTGTGATTTCTTCTATACAGATAAGGGCGAGATTTTCCTAAATGAGCTTAATACCATGCCAGGTTTTACCCAGTGGTCTATGTATCCACTACTTTGGGACAATATGGGAATCAGCTACCCAGAACTAATCGAGCGTTTGGTTGACCTTGCTAAGCAAAGTTTTGACAAGCGCGAAGCGCA
>NZ_AJQY01000391.1:0-833 GCF_000296875.1 Streptococcus sp. GMD1S
ACTCTTAAACCTGAAGAAGTCGGCGTTTTTGCCATCGGTGGTCTGGGAGAAATCGGAAAAAACACATACGGAATTGAATACCAAGACGAGATTATTATCGTCGATGCTGGGATTAAATTCCCAGAAGATGACTTGCTGGGTATCGACTATGTCATTCCTGATTACTCTTACATCGTGGACAATATCGACCGCGTCAAGGCTGTTTTGATTACCCACGGACACGAGGACCACATTGGTGGGATTCCCTTCCTGCTCAAGCAAGCAAATGTCCCTATCTACGCTGGACCGCTTGCCTTAGCTTTGATCCGTGGAAAACTCGAAGAACACGGCCTCTTGCGCAACGCCAAACTTTACGAAATCAATCACAACACTGAGTTGACCTTTAAAAATCTCAAGGCAACTTTCTTTAGAACGACTCACTCTATTCCAGAGCCTTTGGGGATTGTTATTCATACTCCTCAAGGAAAAATCGTTTGTACGGGTGACTTCAAGTTCGACTTCACTCCAGTTGGAGAACCGGCGGACTTGCACCGGATGGCAGCCCTTGGTGAAGAAGGCGTACTCTGTCTCCTGTCTGACTCGACAAACGCAGAAGTGCCAACCTTTACCAACTCTGAAAAAGTCGTTGGCCAATCCATCATGAAGATTATCCAAGGCATTGAAGGACGCATCATCTTTGCATCCTTTGCCTCAAATATCTTCCGTCTCCAGCAAGCAACGGATGCCGCTGTTAAGACTGGACGCAAGATTGCAGTCTTTGGACGTTCGATGGAAAAAGCCATTGTCAACGGTATCGAGCTTGGCTACATCAAAGCTCCTAAGGGAACCTTTAT
>NZ_AJQY01000392.1:0-810 GCF_000296875.1 Streptococcus sp. GMD1S
GGCTAAGATACCATCCAAATAAACATGGAAATCTTGGTCACAAGTCACGATATTTACATGCTGATATACTTTCATTATAGGCTCCTTTTCTATAAGACAATATACAGTGAATAATTTTTCTAGCTATTGTAACAAAAAAGTCACCCGAAGGCAACTTTTTTTGTCCATAAGATTTCAAAATAGAAAGGATTATTCAGAGCTAAAAGCCGCAGCTTTTTGCATTTGGTAATACTTGCCCTTTCTAGCCATGAGGTCATGATGGTTACCATGCTCCACAATGTCACCATCTACCAAGACAAGAATCAAATCCGCATCCTGAATGGTTGACAAACGGTGAGCAATAATAAAGCTTGTGCGCCCCTTCATGAGTTTGGCAAAGGCATCCTGTACTAGCACCTCTGTCCGTGTATCGATGGAGGAAGTCGCTTCGTCTAAGATAAGAATCTTTGGAATAGCTAGAAAGACTCGGGCGATGGTCAAGAGCTGGGCTTGCCCAACAGAGAGAGATTCTCCTGCATTTTCCAGTTTGGTATCATAGCCTTGGGGTAACTGTTGGATGAAAAAGTCTGCATTGGCTGCCTTTGCAGCAGCAATCACTTGCTCCCGACTGGCATCAGGATTTCCAAAGGCAATATTGTCATGAATGGTCCCTTGCTTGAGCCAGGTTTCTTGGAGTACCATCCCAAACTGCTGTCTCAATGACGCTCGGGTATAATCATAAATGGACTGCCCATCTAACAAGATATCTCCCGAGTTAATAGGATAAAAACGCATGAGGAGATTGATAAGAGTTGACTTACCAGCACCTGT
>NZ_AJQY01000393.1:0-808 GCF_000296875.1 Streptococcus sp. GMD1S
ATGGCACATCAATGTCCACCAATTCTTTTAACCATTTATAAGATACAAGCATAATTTAGTTCTCCAGAATGACAGTTGCCACTCTAGTTCTTTTCCTTTCCTATCATTTCAATAGAAGAATCCTCTTCTTACCTTAATTTCTTTTTCAGTAACCAATCTGTATCTACTTTTTGACCAACCATAAAACTATGTTGGCTAAATTTCTCAAAACCATATCGGTTATAAAACGCTTGAGCTTTTGTATTATGCTCCCAAACACCTAACCAAGCCCAGGAAAAACTATTTTTGGTAGCAAGTTCAAGAGCGAATTCAAACAGTTGCTTACCTAGTCCAAATCCTTGGAATTTTTGTAGCACATAGAGGCGTTGAATTTCAAAAGCATCCTCTAATTTTCTCTCAGTCTGAGCACTTCCCCAGTTGACTTTGAGAAAACCAGCTATCTCCTCTTCATGCATAATGAAATAGGTTTCGGAATCTGGATTTTCCAACTCAGTTGACAAAACTCTGAGACTATAAGTCTTTTCAAAGTATTCCTGTAACTGCTCTTCCGTATTATCATGAGCAAATGTTTCACGAAAGGTTTGTTTGGCAATTTTGGACAACGCCCCAATATCTGCCTTTTCTACTTTTCTAATCATTATTTAAACTGTTCTGAGAAGCGGACATCGCCTTGGTAGAACCCACGGATATCATTGATTCCGTAGCGGAGCATAGCGACACGCTCTTGTCCAAGACCAAAGGCAAATCCAGAATAAACAGTCGCATCGATTCCACTCATTTCAAGGACACGTGGGTGAACCATACCGGC
>NZ_AJQY01000394.1:0-807 GCF_000296875.1 Streptococcus sp. GMD1S
TGGCATATCGAGTGTTCGGTTATGTCAACAGAGATTTTGGGCGATACCATTGATATTCACGGTGGGGGAGCCGATCTGGAATTTCCGCATCATACCAATGAAATTGCCCAGTCAGAAGCCAAAACAGGCAAGACTTTCGCCAACTACTGGATGCACAATGGCTTTGTTAATATCGATAATGTCAAGATGTCCAAGTCCTTGGGCAACTTTATCACCGTACACGATGCCCTCAAAACTCTTGATGGCCAAGTGCTTCGTTTCTTCTTTGCCACTCAGCATTACCGTAAACCAATCAACTTTACGGAAAAAGCAGTGCATGATGCCGAGACCAATCTCAAATATCTGAAGAACACTTACGAGCAACCATTTTCTGGGACTGTAGATGCACAAGAATTGCAAGCCTTTAAAGACAAGTTTGTAGCAGCTATGGATGAGGATTTCAACTCCGCCAACGGTATCACAGTTGTCTTTGAAATGGCCAAATGGATCAACTCAGGAAACTATGATGCAAGTGTTAAGGAAGCTCTTGCGGCTATGTTGGAGGTCTTTGGGATTGTCTTTGTTGAGGAAGTTTTGGATGCAGACATTGAAGCCTTAATCCAAAAACGTCAAGAAGCGCGTGCTAATCGTGACTTTGCGACAGCAGACCAAATCCGTGATCAACTGGCTGCTCAAGGGATTAAGCTCCTTGATACCAAGGATGGAGTGAGGTGGACACGTGATTGATGTCAATCTCATTAACGGAATTGCGCTAGCCTTTGAAGGGGATGCGGTGTATTCCATGTATATTCGCCGCCACCTCATCCT
>NZ_AJQY01000395.1:0-803 GCF_000296875.1 Streptococcus sp. GMD1S
TATTTTTCATCACTTAACCCTCTTTCTTTTAAGTCCTTCAGTTCACGCTTGGCTTTATCAATCTCTCTCCTAGGAGTTTTCTGAGTCTTTTTAACAAAATGATGTAAAAGAACAAAACTCCCATCAAACCACGCTACAAATAAAATCCTATCCCTCAGAGGTCTTAGTTCCTAAATTTCATCTTCCAAATGTTTGATATAGGGTTCACCAGCTCTAGTCCCATGCTGACTCAACAACTCAATATAGTCATTTAATTTATTGAGTTTGATGCGACTATCCTTACTTTTCTGACTAGCCAATTCTCTCATATAATCTAAGACTGGCTCATTTCCATTTTTGTCCTTATAGAAGTAAATTGTATGCACCAAGTAGCCTCTTTCTAATTAAATTATAACTCAAAAGTTATTAAAAGCAAATTCTAATATTCATAAAAAGGAGACCTTAGAATCATTCTAAAGGTCTCATCTTTATTATTCGAAAAAATTACGAGAAGAGTTATAATGTGGAGCTAATCCTGACTCTTACACCAACTCAATGCCTTTCTCTCGGAGATTAGCCAGACATTCCTCATAGTATCCTGCATCATGCTCACTGTAGACGGGATTGTCCAACTTCTCCTCAGGCAAGTCTTCATAGGGAGGGCAGGTTTTGCCACGGTAGTCCTTGTCCAGCCACTCTGGACTGACATTGTAGCCACGGCCAGCCATCTCCTCCATGATCAAGCGATGATAGGCATAGAGACGATAGGGCGAGTGGGTAAAGACATAGTCCACCGTCGCATGCTTTCTGCCCCAGCCATTGCC
>NZ_AJQY01000396.1:0-794 GCF_000296875.1 Streptococcus sp. GMD1S
TCAAGACCATCTGCCAATTCACCGATAGCCACACAGACACCACCTGCTCCAAAGTCGTTGGATTTCTTGATGAGACGAGTGACATCGCCATTACGGAAAAGGCGTTGGATCTTGCGCTCTTCGATGGCATTCCCTTTTTGAACCTCAGCTCCAGCAGTCTCTACAGACTCAACTGTTTGAACCTTAGAAGATCCTGTCGCACCACCGACACCATCACGACCAGTCTTGCCCCCTAGCAAGATAATCACGTCACCGGCTTCCGGTTTTTCACGAACAACATTGCCCTTAGGAGCCGCACCAACAACAGCACCTAACTCCATGCGTTTGGCTACAAAACCTGGGTGGAAGTATTCACGAACGTAAGTCGTTGCCAGACCAATTTGGTTACCATACGAAGAATAACCATGAGCCGCTGTTTTCGAAATGACTTGTTGTGGCAATTTCCCAGCGCGCGTTTCTGAAATCGGCGCTGTAATGTCACCAGCACCTGAAATACGCATAGCTTGGTAAACGTAGGAACGCCCTGACAACGGGTCACGAATGGCACCACCGATACAAGTAGCCGCTCCACCAAATGGCTCAATTTCCGTTGGGTGGTTGTGGGTTTCGTTTTTGAACATAAGGAGCCAAGGTTCCTTGACACCATCAACGTCCACTTCGATTTCAACCGAGCATGCATTGATTTCGTCAGACACTTCCATATCGTCCAAACGATCATTAGCACGCTCATAACGACCGAAAATAGTCGCCATATCCATCAAGGTTTGTGGCTTTTCAGACCGACCTAGTTCCTC
>NZ_AJQY01000397.1:0-779 GCF_000296875.1 Streptococcus sp. GMD1S
TTGAGACGCATGATGTGGATATCTTCTGGTTCAAAGTCCAGACCGATTTCCTCACCAACAATGGCCTTACGGGTTGAGTGGATCATCCATTCATTTCCAAGTTCGTCATAGGCGATAATTTCATAGTGAACCCCACGGAAGAGCTGGGTATCGACCTTAACTTGGAGCTTGCCTTCTTCAGGAAGGGTAATCCGCAAGTCCTCTGGACGAATCACGACCTCAACAGGTTCATTTGGCTTCATCCCACCATCGACCGCTTCAAAGCGTTTGCCGTTAAACTCAACCAAGTAGTCCTCAATCATGGTTCCTGGCAAGATATTTGACTCACCGATAAAGGTTGCAACAAAATGGTTAATCGGCTCATCGTAGATATCCACAGGTGTTCCAGACTGGACAATCTCGCCATCATTCATAACGAAAATCCAGTCACTCATGGCAAGCGCTTCTTCCTGATCGTGAGTGACAAAAACAAAGGTAATGCCCAATCGTTGTTGCAGTTCACGCAGTTCGTACTGCATGTCTGTTCTTAATTTCAAGTCCAGCGCTGATAAAGGTTCATCCAACAAAACCACACGGGGTTGGTTGATGATAGCACGGGCAATAGCCACACGCTGACGTTGTCCTCCAGAGAGTTTACGAATGGAACGTTTTTCGTAACCTTCCAACTGAACCATCTTGAGAACTTCCGCTACGCGTTTCTCGATTTCTTTCTTGTCAATCTTGCGCAAGCGGAGCGGAAAGGCAACATTTTCAAACACATTCATATGTGGAAACAAGGC
>NZ_AJQY01000398.1:0-762 GCF_000296875.1 Streptococcus sp. GMD1S
TTTATCCAGCCTGAGTACGAGCATTCAAAATATTCATTTGAAATTTCGGACCAAGAAATGTTGCTGGAAAACTTTGATAAGTTTGAAAAGGAAGCTGGTCGTGCCTTGGAAGAGGGATTGGTTCACCCTGCCTATGACTATGTTCTCAAATGTTCACACACCTTTAATCTGCTTGATGCGCGTGGTGCCGTATCTGTAACCGAGCGCGCAGGCTATATCGCTCGAATCCGTAACCTTGCCCGTGTCGTAGCCAAAACCTTTGTCGCAGAACGCAAACGCCTAGGCTACCCACTTTTGGATGAAGCAACACGAGCTAAACTCCTAGCAGAAGACGCAGAATAAAGAGAGTGACAGTTTACGAAAATGGGCGAACAGAGTGAGCCTTGAGCCAGTTGCCGTAGTGATGAAGGTATCCTTAGCGAAGCTAAGGATACTAGGCAAAATTGGAGACTTTCGGCTCCAATTTTAGCAATGAAACAACGAAGTTGGTTGCTTGCGTGCCAATCACATAAGGCAAACTGGAAAATAAAAAGATACTTTTCGGAGAAAAAATATGACAAAAAACTTATTAGTAGAACTCGGTCTTGAAGAGTTACCAGCCTACGTAGTAACTCCAAGCGAAAAACAACTAGGTGAAAAAATGGCAGCCTTCCTCAAAGAAAATCGTCTTTCCTTTGAAGCTATTCAAACCTTCTCAACACCACGCCGTTTGGCTGTTCGTGTGACTGGTCTTGCAGACAAACAGTCTGATTTGACAGAAGA
>NZ_AJQY01000399.1:0-754 GCF_000296875.1 Streptococcus sp. GMD1S
GTCAACCTCTTTGATAAGACAGATGCACTTGTGCACATTTCTGAAATGGCTTGGACACGTACCAATAATGTAGAAGATTTAGTTCAAATTGGTGATTTTGTAGATGTAAAGGTTATTAAGATCGATGAAAAAGGTCGTGTAGATGCTTCTATGAAGGCACTCTTGCCACGTCCGCCAAAACCTGAACGTTCAGAAGAAAAAGGGGATAAAGGTCATCGTCATGGCGATCGTCCTCGTCACCACCACAAGGACCACAAACCTAAGAAAGAAACTACAGAAACACCAAAAGACTCAGAATAAGAAAGGAGAAATGTATGGGATGGTGGCGTGAAACCATTGATATCGTAAAAGAAAATGATCCAGCGGCTCGCACTACCTTGGAAGTCTTGCTGACCTATCCGGGTGTCAAAGCCTTGGCTGCTCACCGTCTCTCTCATTTTCTCTGGAAACATGGCTTTAAGCTTTTAGCTCGTATGCACAGCCAGTTTTGGCGTTTTTGGACGCAGATAGAGATTCACCCTGGTGCTCAGATCGAATCAGGTGTCTTTATTGACCATGGAGCAGGACTTGTGATTGGGGAGACAGCTATCGTTGAAAAAGGTGTTCTTCTCTACCATGGGGTTACTCTTGGAGGGACAGGTAAGGATAGTGGCAAACGCCATCCGACTGTTCGTAAAGGGGCGCTGATTTCGGCCCACGCTCAGGTGATTGGCCCTATTGAAATTGGAGAGAAAGCCAAAGTTGGGGCGGGTGC
>NZ_AJQY01000400.1:0-751 GCF_000296875.1 Streptococcus sp. GMD1S
ATTACTAGTCGTGAAAAAGGTAAGTCAGAAGGTGACTACATCACCTATGACGGTGTAGATGTTGCCAGCATGACAGAAATCAAAATGTTCCATCCGACCTATACTTACATTAAGAAGACCGTTCGAAACTTTGATGCTGTTCCTCTCTTGGTGGACATCTTCAAAGCAGGGAAATTAGTTTACAATTTGCCTAGTTTGACTGAGATTAAGGCCTATGCTCGCAAGGAATTTGACAAACTTTGGGATGAGTACAAGCGCGTGCTCAATCCGCAGCACTATCCAGTGGACTTGGCGCGTGATATTTGGCAAGATAAGATGGACTTGATTGATAAGATGCGCAAAGAAGCCCTTGGTGAAGGAGAAGAAGAATGAGTTTGCAAGAGACCATTATCCAGCAACTGGGCGTCAAACCAGTGATTGATGCCCAGGAAGAAATCCGTCGTTCAATTGATTTCTTAAAGAGATACTTGAAAAAACACCCCTTCCTTAAAACCTTTGTACTAGGGATTTCTGGAGGACAAGACTCAACTTTAGCAGGGCGCTTGGCGCAATTAGCTATGGAAGAAATGCGAGCAGAGACAGGAGATAACAGCTACCAATTTATCGCTGTCCGCCTGCCCTATGGCGTGCAAGCTGATGAAGCAGATGCTCAAAAAGCCCTTGATTTCATCCAACCAGATGTCAGTCTAGTTGTAAATATCAAGGAATCAGCTGATGCTATGACAGCTGCAGTCGAAGCGACAGGAAGTCC
>NZ_AJQY01000401.1:0-745 GCF_000296875.1 Streptococcus sp. GMD1S
CAGTAGAATAAAAGGAGGAATCTATGAACGCGATTCAAGAATCATTTACAGATAAACTATTTGCCAACTATGAAGCAAATGTCAAATACCAAGCAATTGAAAATGCTGCCAGCCACAATGGAATTTTTGCAGCTCTAGAACGTCGCCAAAGTCATGTAGACAATGCACCTGTTTTCTCATTGGATTTGACCAAGGACAAGGTTACTAACCAGAAAGCGTCTGGTCGTTGCTGGATGTTTGCAGCTCTCAACACCTTCCGTCACAAACTCATTTCTCAATATAAATTGGAAAACTTTGAATTGTCACAAGCCCACACTTTCTTCTGGGACAAGTATGAAAAATCTAACTGGTTCTTGGAGCAAGTCATTGCGACTGCAGATCAAGAATTGACGAGCCGTAAGGTTAGCTTCCTACTCCAAACTCCACAACAAGACGGTGGACAGTGGGATATGGTCGTGGCCCTCTTTGAAAAATATGGTGTCGTTCCTAAGTCAGTTTACCCTGAGTCTGTTTCATCTAGTAATAGCCGTGAGCTCAATGCAATTCTTAACAAATTGCTTCGCCAAGATGCCCAAATCTTGCGTGACTTGCTCGCTTCTGGTGCTGACCAAGCGACTGTTCAAGCTAAGAAAGAAGACCTCTTGCAAGAAATCTTTAACTTCCTTGCTATGTCACTAGGTCTTCCACCGCGTAAATTTGACTTTGCTTATCGCGATAAGGATGATAACTACCAAAGCGAAAAGGG
>NZ_AJQY01000402.1:0-743 GCF_000296875.1 Streptococcus sp. GMD1S
CCTTTAACAGGTTTGTCAGTACGGCTTTGTGCGTAGCTAGACCATTTGACAGTGATAGGGTTAAGACGAGTTACATCACCCCAGATGATTGGTGGTTTCACCCCACGCATACCGTATGATTGTACCCAACCATTCTTAGAGAAGAGGTAACCGGACAAGTTTTGACCGAAGTACTCAACCATGTCGTTACGCTCGAATTCACCGTGTACAAGTACGTCAAATCCAACTTCTTCTTGCCATTTGATCCATTCGTCGATTTGCTCTGCCAAGAACTTGTCATAGTCTTCTGCTGACAACTCTCCCTTACGGAAGGCCAAACGTTTGGCACGAACTTCCTTAGTTTGAGGGAATGAACCGATGGTTGTTGTTGGAAGATCTGGAAGTTTGAATGCTTCTTCTTGAATAGCTTCACGTTCTGCAAAGGCTGGCAAACGAGTGTAGTCTGCTTCTGTCAATCCAGCGATACGCGCACGAAGTTCTGCATTTTCACCCACACGTTCAGTCGCAAAGAGTTCTTTGTTAGCTGCAAGAGCTTCTGCGCCTTGACCATTGCGGATAGCATCCAAATCACGAATCTCATCCAATTTTTCAACTGCAAAGGCAAAGTGGTTCAAGATAGCTGGTTCAAATTCTTCGTTAGCTGTTGTAAATGGCACATGAAGAAGTGAGCATGAGCTTGTCAAAACAATGTTTTCAGCTGGGATTTGCTCAAGAACAGCCAAGCTCTTTTCGTAGTTGTTGCG
>NZ_AJQY01000403.1:0-737 GCF_000296875.1 Streptococcus sp. GMD1S
CCCAAGGTCTGAATATCCAAGGCAACTTGCAATTCTTCGACAGCTTTTTCACACTCAGCACGGCGTTCATTGTACTTAGAGTCCGCCAGTTCACGACGTTTGTTGGTATTCATGATAACAACGACATTGTCCTTCAAATCAAGTGGCACCAAGTCGTATTCTAACGTATTGGTATCCAGGTAAATGGCCCGTTGGTCAGCTCCCATACCGATAGCAAACTGGTCCATAATACCAGAGTTGACTCCGATAAAGTTATTTTCTGTTTGTTTTCCGATTTTAACCAAATCCAAACGGTCTAGTTTTAAACCAAAGAGATGCTCTGCCACAACCCCTGTCAAAAGTTCCAAAGATGCTGATGAAGACAAGCCTGCACCATTTGGGATATTCCCATAAACATAAAAATCAAACCCTTTGTCAATCACATGTCCAGCTTCTTGCAAGAAATGAAGAACCCCTTTTGGATAGTTGGTCCAGCTGTGCTCTTTTTCAAATTTGAGGTCAGCAAGAGGCACTTCGATGATACCATTGTCCTCAAAGTTGGCTGAGTAGAAACGCAAGACTTGGTCGTCACGCTTGCGAGCCGCTCCATAGGTTCCCAAGGAAATAGCAGCTGGAAAAACGTGCCCACCGTTGTAGTCTGTGTGTTCACCAATCAAATTGATACGACCTGGTGAAAAGAAAGTTTGGTCTGCTTCTTGACCAAAAACGGCAAGAAAGTCTTTGCGAAGGGCTTCAGT
>NZ_AJQY01000404.1:0-737 GCF_000296875.1 Streptococcus sp. GMD1S
GGTGTAGAAGCACCACGCGTCATCACATCTGCTAAAGCAGAAGGTGCAGAGCAAGTTATCTTAACTGACCACAATGAATTCCAACAATCTGTATCAGATATCGCTGAAGTAGAAGTTTACGGTGTTGTGGACCACCACCGTGTGGCTAACTTTGAAACTGCCAGCCCACTTTACATGCGCTTGGAACCAGTTGGATCAGCTTCATCTATTGTTTACCGCATGTTCAAAGAACATGGTGTAGCTGTTCCTAAAGAAATCGCAGGATTGATGCTTTCAGGTTTGATTTCAGATACCCTTCTTTTGAAATCACCAACAACACACCCATCTGATAAAGTGATTGCGCCTGAATTGGCTGAATTAGCTGGTGTCAACTTGGAAGAGTACGGTTTGGCTATGCTGAAAGCTGGTACAAACTTGGCTAGTAAATCTGCTGAAGAATTGATTGATATCGATGCTAAGACATTTGAACTCAACGGAAATAAGGTTCGTGTTGCCCAAGTTAATACAGTTGATATTGCTGAAGTCTTGGAACGCCAAGCTGAAATCGAAGCAGCAATGCAAGCGGCTAATGCAGCAAACGGCTACTCAGACTTTGTCTTGATGATTACAGACATCGTCAACTCAAACTCAGAAATTTTGGCTCTTGGATCAAACATGGACAAGGTGGAAGCTGCCTTCAACTTCAAACTTGAAAACAACCACGCTTTCCTTCCAGGTGCTGTTTCACGTAAGAAACA
>NZ_AJQY01000405.1:0-737 GCF_000296875.1 Streptococcus sp. GMD1S
ACAGATGGGATCATCACCTATGAGAAAGATCGTCTGGGAAATATTGTTCCGGGTACGGAGCAGGCTTCCCAACACATGGTAGACGGAAAGGATGTTTACACTACCCTTTCTAGTCCTTTGCAATCCTTTATGGAAACCCAGATGGATGCCTTTCAGGAAAAGGTAAAAGGCAAGTATATGACCGCGACCTTGGTCAGTGCAAAGACCGGTGAAATTCTCGCTACCACCCAACGACCTACCTTTAATGCAGATACTAAAGAAGGAATCACTGAGGACTTTGTTTGGCGTGACATTCTTTATCAAAGTAACTATGAACCAGGATCAGCCATGAAGGTTATGACGTTAGCTTCTTCTATTGATAATAATACCTTCCCAAGTGGAGAATACTTCAATAGCAGTGAATTAAAAATAGCGGATGCGACGATTCGAGATTGGGATGTTAATGATGGTTTGACTACTGGTGGGATGATGACTTTCTCACAAGGTTTCGCTCACTCCAGTAATGTTGGAATGAGTCTACTTGAACAAAAAATGGGAGATGCTACTTGGTTGGATTATCTAAACCGCTTTAAATTTGGGGTCCCAACTCGCTTTGGCTTGACAGATGAATACACAGGTCAATTACCTGCTGATAACATTGTCAATATTGCCATGAGCTCATTTGGACAAGGGATCTCTGTCACCCAGACCCAGATGCTTCGTGCCTTTACAGCCATTGCCAATGATGGGGTTATGTT